>NZ_WAAS01000020.1:0-47706 GCF_008806585.1 Micromonospora sp. AMSO12t | reverse complement strand
GTGGGCGCATAGGCTCGGGCACGTCGGTGGACGGTGACGTGGAGGTGTGCGGTGGCGGGTGTGGGTGTCGGCGACGTGGTGCGGGACTTCGAGTTGCCCGACGAGACGGGCACGCCGCGGCGGCTGTCGGAGTTCCTGGCCGCCGGTCCGGTGGTGTTGTTCTTCTATCCGGCGGCGTTGACGCGGGGGTGCACGGCGGAGAGCTGCCACTTCCGGGACCTGGCGGCGGAGTTCGCGGCGGTGGGCGCGACGCGGGTGGGCATCAGCCGCGACCCGGTGGAGAAGCAGGCCGAGTTCTCCCGCCGGCACGGGTTCGACTATCCCCTGCTGTCGGACGTCGACGGCACGGTCGCGGACCTGTTCGGGGTGCGGCGGCGACTGCCGTTGGGTGCGCTGAGCACGCGGCGGATGACGTTCGTGATCGGCACCGACCGGCGGATCGTCGAGGTGGTCCACAGTGAGCTGAACATGAACGACCACGCGGACGCGGCGTTGCGGGCGCTGGGGGGTTGATCTTCCGCTTGTCGGCGTGGGCTGGTATCAAGGCAGTCATCTGAACAGGTGTACGAGGGGAAGAGGTTGCTGATGGGTGCTGCTGGCCAGGGTTTGTCCACTGACGAGGTGCAGAGCATCCGGGAGGCGCTGGCGGCGGGCCGCAAGCCGAAGGTGGTGTTCACCGCCTCGGCGGGTCAGATCGCCGGGCAGGTGGGTCAGGTGGTGGAGCTGACCGACCCGGCCGGGTCGGACGAGTTCGTGGTGGTCCGGTTCGGTCGCGACGAGTTGCCCTTCTCCCCCGCCGACGTGGCGGTGGCGCCGCGCGGCGCCGGGCGCAAGGCGGCGGAGCCGCAGCCGGAGACGCCGGAGCCCGAGCCGGCGGCGCCTGCGGAGCCGGAGTTCGTGTTGGACCGGGCGCAGGTGCCGCAGCAGCGGCGGGAGGAGCCGAAGGTGGAGACGACGGAGGCGAAGCCCGCCCCGGCGCGCAAGGCGGTGAAGGCCGTGAAGCCGAAGGGGCCAGCGGGGCTGACGGTGACGTTGGCGTACGCCGACGGTGAGTGGACGGTCGCGGCGCAGCAGGGCAGCAAGTCCCTGGCGAAGCCGTACGTGGTGAAGCCGGCGGAGGCGCTGCGGATGGTGGCGCTGGTGGACGTGCCGGGCGTGCAGGAGGCGGTGGAGCAGATCATGGCCGCGGAGCGGGCCGAGGCGGAGCAGCAGGCGGAGAAGCTGCGCGCGGAGCTGGCGGAGATCGAGGCGCGCCTGGCGGAGCTGCGCGAGGCGCACTGACGCGGACGGCCGGCGGGGTGGGTGGCGGTGCCGCTCGCCCCGCCGGCGCTGGCGGGTGTGGTGGTCGACGAGCCTGCCGACGCGCCCGGTGGCGGTGAGTGGGGCGAGGTCGGGCTGGCTGGCGGGCGCCTTTGGGTGGTCAGGCGCGCGGGCCCAGGAACAGGCCGCCACTGGCGTCGATGACCTGCCCGGTGACCCAGCGTGCGGCGTCGGAGGCGAGGAACGCGACCACGTCGGCGACGTCGCCGGGCTCGCCCAGGCGGTCGAGTGCCGTCATTGCGGTGATCAGCTCGGCCAGGCCCGGTGTCTCGAAGACCGGGCCGTTGGTCGCGGTCCGGGTGGCGCCGGGCGCGACCGCGTTCACCGTGATGCCCCTGGCGCCGAGCTGGTTGGCCAACGTCAGGGTCATCGTCTCGACCGCGCCCTTGGTCATGGCGAACGACGTCTGGGTCGCGTTGGCCATCCGGGTCGCCGCGGACGAGATCGTGATGATCCGGCCGTCGTCGCGCAGCAGGGGCAACGCGCGTTCGATGATGAAGTACGGCGCCCGTACGTTGACCGCGAACAGATGGTCGAAGGCTGCTCGTGTCGTGGCGCCGAGCGGGCCTGCGGGTGGCGCTGCCGCGTTGTTGACGAGGATGTCGAGTGGTCGCCCGGCCAGGCTGGCCTCGACTCCCGCGAACAGCGTCTCGACATCCGCGTCCACGCCCAGTTCCGCGCCGACGGCGTACGCCGTTCCACCGTCCCGCACGATCTGGTCGACCGTCGCCGTCGCGCCCTGCCTGTCCGCGCCGAAGTGCGCCATGACGACCGCTCCCCGCGCTGCGAGCCGGATCGCGATCGCCTGGCCGATGCCGCGCGACGCGCCGGTCACCAGGGCTGTCCTGCCGATCAGATCACCCATGATGTTAGTTACTCCCAACTTGTTAGTCACTACCAGTGCGGTAGTGTCTACCACATGAGCGAGCGGCACTCGACACTGCGGGAGCAACGACGGGCCGAGACGCAGCGCGTCATCCAGGCGCACGCGGTGCGGTTGTTCGTCGAGCGCGGGTACGACGGCACGACCGTGAACGACGTCGCAGAGGCCGCGGGCGTGTCTGCGATGACGGTGTACCGGCACTTCCCGACGAAGGAGGACCTCGTACTGGTCGACCAGAACGGCCCGCTGGTCGCCGAACGGATCGCCGCGACGCCGGCCGGGCAGCCCCTCGTGCGCCGCATCGGCAGCGCGCTCGTCGACTCGGCACGGACGCTGACCGCCGGCGACGACCGGCTCCTGCTGGCCCGCCTGCGGCTGATGATCTCGACGCCCGCCCTGCGCGCCCGGCACCTGGACAACCACTACGTGCTTCAACAAGCCATCGTGGAGGGCCTCGGGGACGAGGCCGCCGATCCGGAGACGGCCTTCCACGCCGCGGCGGCGGCCAGCGCCTGCCTGGCCGCCATGCACACCGCGCTGGTGCGGTGGGCGAAGGACGACGGGCGTACCGATCTGCCCGACCTGATCGCGGAGGCGTTCGCGGCAGCCTTCGGCGACATCACGCTCCGGCCGGAGTAACGACGCGGGAGGAGGGGCGCGTCGACCCCGCGGCCCACGGCGGGTGGCGGCGGCGGGACCCCGCGGCCACCCGCCGTGGGCGGGTCAGTGCCGCGGGATGTGGGCCACCCCGATGCGCTTGCGGAACACCCAGTACGTCCAGCCCTGGTAGGCCAGCACGATGGGGGTGAACACCACCGCCACCCAGGTCATGATCTTCAGGGTGTAGGGGGTGGAGGCGGCGTTGGTGGCGGTCAGCGTCCCCGCCGCGTCGAGCGTGGAGGGCAGCACGTTCGGGAAGAGCGCCGCGAAGAGCGTCGCCACGGCCAACGCGATGGCCACGGCGGTGCCGGTGAACGCCCAACCCTCCCGGCGGGCGCGGGCGGCGGTGAGGCCCCCGAGCAGGGCGAGGGCCGCGCCGACGGCGAAGACGACGGCGGCGGTGCTGGAGCGGATGTTCAGCGTCCAGGCCAGGAACGCCACCGCGAGCACGGCGGCGGCCGCGCCCACGCGTACCGCGAGGGCGGCGGCGCGCTCGCGGACCTCGCCGACGGTCTTCAGGGCGATGAACACGGCGCCGTGGGTGAGGAACAGCGCCGCGGTGGTCGCGCCGCCGAGGAGGGCGTACGGGTTGAGCAGGTCGACCAGGCCGCCGACGTACTCGTGGTCGGCGTCGAGCGGCACGCCGCGCAGGATGTTGGCGAACGCCACGCCCCACAGGATCGCCGGCACCACCGAGCCGACGAAGATGGCGGTGTCCCAGCGGCGTTTCCAGGACGCCTCGGGGCGCTTGTGGCGGTACTCGAAGGCGACGCCGCGGATGATCAGGGCGAGCAGGATCAGCAGCAGCGGCAGGTAGAAGCCGGAAAACAGGGTGGCGTACCACTCGGGGAACGCGGCGAACATGGCGCCGCCGGCGGTGATGAGCCAGACCTCGTTGCCGTCCCAGACGGGGCCGATGGTGTTGATCAGGACGCGGCGTTCCCGGTCGTCGCGGCCGAGTACGGGCAGCAGCATGCCGACGCCGAAGTCGAAGCCCTCGAGGATGAAGTACCCGGTGAACAGGACCGCGACGAGCAGGAACCAGATGGTGGTGAGTTCCACGGTTGTCTCCGGTGATCAGTAGGCGAACGCGAGCGGGCGCTCGGCGTCGTCGTGGGTGTCGTCGATGTCGGGGTCGGGGGTCAGGTCGGGTACGCCGGCCTTGGCGTAGCGCAGCAGCAGTTTGACCTCGACGACGGCGAGGGTGGCGTAGATGAGGGTGAAGGCGGTGAAGGAGGTGAGCACCTCGGTGAGCGAGACGCTGCGGGAGACGCCGTCGCGGGTGAGCATCTCGCCGAAGAGGATCCAGGGCTGGCGGCCCATCTCCGTGAAGATCCAGCCGAAGGAGTTCGCGGCGAGGGGCAGCAGGGGCATGACCAGGCCGGCGCGCAGCAGCCACTTGCTGGTGGGGGTGCGGCCCTTGCGTTGGCTCCAGAGCACCAGCAGGGCGATGGCGGCGGCGGCCATCCCGAAGCCGATCATGAAGCGGAAGCTCCAGTAGGTGACCGGGATGATCGGGGTGTAGCTGCCGGCGCCGTACTGGGCGGCGTACTGGGCCTGCAGGTCGTTGATGCCCTGCACGGTGCCGTTGGGGTCGCCGGTGCCCAGCCAGGACAGCAGGTGCGGGATCTTGAGGGCGAACAGTTCGCGGCTGCCGTCGAGGCTGCCGACGGTGAGTACGGAGAACGAGGCGGGGCTCTCGGTGGTGTAGAGGCCCTCGGCGGCGGCCATCTTCATCGGCTGCACCTGGGTCATGATCTTGCCCTGGATGTCGCCGGTGATGGCGACGGCGGCGGCGGAGACGAGGGTGACCCAGGAGCCGAACTTCGCGGCGAAGCGGTAGGCGGGGGTGTCGGCGGAGTCGCGGTTGCGCACCAGGTGCCACATGGCGACGGCGACCAGCAGCGAGCCGGCCACCAGGAACGCGCCAGCGATGGTGTGCGGGAAGGTGATCATGGCGACCTTGTTGGTCAGTACGGCCACGAAGTCGGTGAGTTCGGCGCGGCCGGTGTCGGGGTTGATCCGGTAGCCGACCGGGTTCTGCATGAACGAGTTCGCCGCGAGGATGAAGTACGCGCTGAGGTTGCTGCCGATGGCGGCGGCCCAGATGCTGGCCAGGTGCAGCCGCTTGGGCAGCCGGTCCCAGCCGAAGATCCACAGGCCGATGAAGGTGGACTCCAGGAAGAACGCGACAAGCGCCTCGATCGCCAGGGGGGCGCCGAAGATGTCGCCGACGAAGCGGGAGTAGTCGCTCCAGTTCATGCCGAACTGGAACTCCTGCACGATGCCGGTCACCACGCCCATCGCGAAGTTGATCAGGAAGAGCTTGCCGTAGAACTTGGTGAGCTTCAGGTACTTCTCGTCGCCGGTGCGGTGCCACATCGTCTGGAGGATCGCCACCAGCACGGACAGGCCGATGGTCAGCGGCACGAAGAGAAAGTGGTAGACGGTGGTGACACCGAACTGCCAGCGGGCGACGTCCAACGCGTCCACCAGTAACCCCCAGGCTGTGCATACTACGGGACGTAGTAAATACTACTGCGCGTCGTAGACGAATCGGCAGGGGCGGGGGTCCCGAAGCGACCCGGGACCAATGACCCTGATCACCTCTGCCGGACGGCCCCGGCACTCCGCGGGGTGGCCGGCGCGTGCGACCATGCGCGCTGATGGACACCACCCGCCCGGCCTGGCAGCCACCGCTGATCTGGCGTGCCGCGCAGCTGCTCGCCCGCGTCGTCGTCGCGCTCCTGGCCCGCCTGGAGGTCAGCGGCGACGTGCCCGAGGCGCTGCGCCGGGGCCCGCTGATCCTGGCCGCCAACCACATCAGCCCGTGCGACCCCGTCGTGCTCGCCGCCGCCTGCCGCGCCCGGGGCGTCGCCCCCCGGATCATGGCCACCGGCGGGCTGTTCCGCACCCCCGTCATCGGCGCCCTGATGCGCCACGCCGGGCACCTGCGCGTCGACCGGGGCACTGCCGCCGTCGGCCGGGCCCTCGACGACGCCGCCGCCGCGGTCGCCGCCGGCTCGGTGATCCTGGTCTACCCGGAGGGCCGCATCGGCCTGGACCCCGGCTTGTGGCCCGAACGCGGCAAGACCGGCACCGCCCGCCTCGCCCTGGCCTGCGGGGCGCCGGTCATCCCGGTCGCCCAGTGGGGCTCCCACGAGGTGGTGCCCTACCGCGCCCCGAAGGGGCTGCTGCGCGGCATCGCCCGCGCGGTGTGGCGCCGCCCGGTGCTGCGCGTGCACTTCGGCGAGCCCGTCGACCTGACCGACCTCGCCCACGGCGCGCCCGGCGCCGCCCGGCAGGCCACCGACCGGATCATCGACGCCATCACCGACGCCCTCCTGCCGCTGCGCCCCGACGAACCGGAGCGCCCCCGCCACGTCGACCCCGGCCGCCCGAGCGACACCAGCCGGGCGCACCGCCGGCACCGCTCGCCCGACTGACCCGCCGGACCGCCGGTCACCGCGCGCGCCGTCAGAGCGCCTGCGCCAGCCGCAGCAGCTCGCCGACCGCCGTCGCGACCGGCGTCACCGGAGCCGCCACCACCGCCAGCCGCTGCAACAACCCGGTGACCCGGCCCGGTTCGGCGTCCGGGCGGGTCAGCTCCGCACGCAACTGCGCGGCCGTCACCCGGGCCGGCTCCGACAGTTCGCCCCGGTGCCGGTCGAGCACCTCGAGCAACTGCCGGACCAGCGCCGTGGCGTCGACACCGGCGGGCGCGGTGGCCCACAGGCTGCCGCCGCTGGCGTACGCGCCCGGACCCACCGCCTGGTTGCCCACCTGGCTCACCCCGCCGGACTGCTGGATGCCGTAGTTGGTCGCCTCGGGCATGCCCTTCCTCCCCTGCGATTCAGTCGTCACGCGGCCGGCGGCTGCGCGGCGGCGCCCCCTCGGTCTGCTGCTCGGCCCGGGCGCCCTGGCCCACCGCCTGGTTGCCGACCACACTCAGGCCGCCGGTCTGGATGACGCCCTGGTTGAGGATCGTCGTCTGCCGGTTGCGGAACTCGGCCGTGTCCACCCCACGGGCGTCCAGGAAGTCCATGATGGCGGCCAGCACGTGCCGCTCGACGACCTTCAGGTGCTTGGCGGCGTCGAGCACCTGGAAGTAGTTGTGGTACTCGGCGCCGGAGGCGACCTCCCGCACGCCGACCTGGGCACCGTAGTCGTAGCCCAGGTCCTCGCGGGCCAGTTGCCGCAGCCGCGCCTGACGCCGCCCGCGCGCGGCACCCCGCACCAGGTCCCGCAGCAGCCGCAGCGGCGCGCCCAGCGCGGTGGGCAGCAGCCGCTCGGTGCCGGTGGCCAGCACCTGCGCGAGCTGACTCACCGGCAGCCACTCGGTCAGCCGGTCCACGTCGTGGTAGCCCTGCCGCGGCGGCTCCAGCACCGTGCGGGCGCACTCCAGATAGAGCACCTGGCCGTCGGTGGAGAAGTGCAGGAACGTGGAGGCGACGACCTCCCCGCCCCAGGACGGCACCAGGGCGCACAGGTAGTGCCGCGCCGCGCCCTGCGGTCGGCCGGCGACCTCGCGTACCTCGTCGTCGGACCACCGCTGGCGCGGCATCCGCTCCCGGTGCGGCAGCAACCGCGCGTCGCCGGTGAGCCGGTCGCCGCAGACGAACACCCGGTCCTCGAGCAGCAACCCCGCGAGCCGCTCCGGGGTGGGATCGCCGGCCTGGCCCAGCCGGACCGCCGCCAGCCGGGCCCGCACGTGGTCGATGAGCTCCACGACGGTGAACGGCGCGGGGGCGGACACGTCGCCCGTGGGGACGCTCCCGACCGGCCCGTGGGCGTTCGCCAGGATCGGCAGGGCGAACGACCACCCCGCCACCGGCGTGCCGTGCCCGACGAACGGGGTGTAGCCGCCGTAGACCGTCACGTTGCCGCCCTGGGCGCGGTCGACGGCGGCCAGCCGCTCGGCGTCGCGCGCCGGCAGCGATGCCACGTCGGGCGGCCCGGGCCGGAACCGGGCCCGGCGCAACCGGGTCACCAGCAGCCGCCGGGTGCCCAGCAGGTGCCCCACGAGCACCAGGTAGGCGACCAGGCCGGCCGGCAACGCCAGCCACGGCCGGCCGACGACCCAACCGGGCAGGCCCGCCGGGTCGTCGCCCGGCGTGGCCGCGCCGAGCTGGAAGACCAGCACGAGCGAGACCGTCGCGATCGCGATCATCGACAGGAACGGGCCCACCGGGCCGTTGCGGCCGGGCCGCAGCGGGGCCAGTGAGCTGCCCACCGCCATCGTGACCCCGACCAGCACCGTCGCCAGCGGGGCGAGCAGCACCGCCAGGCCGCCGACGACCAGCAGCCCGACGTCACGCAGACGACGCCGCCGGCGGGCGGACAGGCAGTGCCGCAGCACCGTGCCCAGGTCGAAGCCCACCGACGGGGCGACCGCGCGCAGGTCGTCGTCGAACACCTCGGCCAGCACCCGTTCGGTGAACGCGTCGTCGGTGTGGGCGGCCGCGCACAGGTAGCGGGTGGCCTCGCTGCCGGCGTCCGGGTGCGAGCGTGCCGACGGCGCCTCGTCGCGTGGGCCGCTGTGCTGCCGTACCACCATGTCAGCCACCTCCGTGCCGGGTCGCCGGGAATCCCCCACGGCGCGGCCCCGGCCCCCGTACCGCCGCCCAGGCCAGCAGGGCACCCACGACGAATCCGCAGTACAGCGCCCCGGAGATCGCGCCGAGCACCGTCGAGGTCAGGTCCACGCCGCGCAGCATGCCGCTGTCGGTGAGGACGTGCATCGTCACGCCGCCCACCGCCGCGAGCACCGCCGCCGTCACGCTCGCGCCGATCACCGCGAGCACCCGGTGCGTACGCCGCGGCGAGAACGCCGGGGTGGCCAGCCGACGCAGCAGCGCCACCGCGACCACGACGAACAGCACGGTGCGGGCGTTCTCCGCCAGCCACCAGGCGACATGGTCGGCCCGCAGCGGCCGCACGTCCCACCTCGGCCAGCCCAGCCCCGCCAGGGTCGCCTCGCCCAGCGCCCCCACCAGCCCCGGCAGCCCGTCGCCCCGGGGCAGTCGGTAGCGCCACTCGATGATCAGCCGGGCGGCCCACGGGTTACCGACCAGCAGGACCAGCCAGAGCAGCGGCCGGGCCTCCGGCGGGACGCGCCGGTGCGGGCGCTCCGGCGACGGCAGCGCGATACGGGCCGGCAGCGGGTCCAACGCCCGGGCCGCCACCCCGGGCGCGGGCGCCGGCGGCTGCTCGGCCCCTCCCGGCCGGGGAGGAGGCATCCATGGCATCACCCGGACATCTTCACCGCACCGCAGCGCGACACCGTCGTCACTGTCCGACATCCGCCAGCCGCGCGTCGGTGCGGCGGGCGACGCGGTGGCAACCGGGCGGCCACCCGGCGGCCAACGGGGCCGGGCATACTCCCCGCGTGACCCACGCCTACCTCGACGGCCCCGCGCCGCTGGCCTTCGCCCACCGGGGCGGCGCCGCCGAGGGCGACGAGAACACCGCCGCGGCGTTCGCCCGGGCGATCGGGCTCGGCTACCGGTACGTCGAGACCGACGTGCACGGCACCGCCGACGGCGTCGCGGTGGTCTTCCACGACGCCACGCTGACCCGGGTCACGGGCGAGCCGGGGCGCATCGCCGACCTGCGCTGGGCCGACCTGGCCTCGGTACGCGTCGGCGGCGCCGCCGTGGTCCCCCGCCTCGACGAGGTCCTCGACGCCTGGCCGCAGGTGCGGTTCAACATCGACGTCAAGGCCGACGGCGGCGTCGAGCCGACCGTGGCCACCGTCGCGCGCGTCAAGGCCGGCGACCGGGTGCTGCTGGCCTCGTTCAGCGACGCCCGGCTGGCCCGGCTGCGCGCCCTGACGCAGGGGCGCGTCGCCAGCAGCCTCGGCATGCGCGGGGTGGCCCGGCTGCGGATGGCGTCGCTGACCGGGCGGGCGCTGCGACTGCCCCCGTCGGTGGTCGCCGCGCAGGTGCCGGTGCGCTACGGGCGGGTGCCCGTGGTGGACCGCCGGTTCCTGCGCCACGCCCACCGACTCGGACTGCACGTGCATGTCTGGACGATCGACGAACCTGCCGAGATGCACGAGTTACTCGACCTCGGAGTGGATGGCATCATGACCGATCACGTCGGCGTGCTGCGCGACGTGTATCACAGCCGCGGTCACTGGGCCGCCTGAACCGTTCGAAGGACCCCGATGGCCGAGACCGTCACCCCCGCCGTGGGCGACACCCCCGCCCCGGCGAGCACCCGCCGCGAACGCAGCGGCTGGTACTTCTACGACTGGGCGATGTCCGCCTTCTCCACCACCGTCATCACCGTCTTCCTCGGCCCGTTCCTGACCACCGTCACCGAACTCGCCGCCGGCTGCGAACTCGGCGCCGACACCTGCGGCGGCTACGTGTACCCGCTGGGCATCAAGGTCGCCGCCGGCTCCTACTTCCCGTACCTGGTGTCGTTGTCGGTGTTCCTCACCGTGTTCGCGCTGCCGATCGTCGGCGCGATCGCCGACCGCTCGGCGCACAAGAAGCGGCTGCTCGCCGCCGCCGCCTTCATCGGCGCCGGCGCGACCGTCGGCATGCTCTTCGTCACCGGCGACCGGTACCTGCTCGGCGGGGCGCTGTTCATGGTCGCCAACATCGCCTTCGGCGCCGGTGTCGTGGTCTACAACTCGTTCCTGCCGCAGCTCGGCGGCCCCGACGACCGCGACGGCATCTCCAGCCGCGGCTGGGCGCTCGGCTACCTGGGCGGCGGCCTGCTGCTGGCGCTCAACCTCGTCGCGGTCAGCATGCTCGGCGAGGAGGGCAACCACCAGCGCACCCTCGACCTGGCCCGCTGGTCGATCGTGTCCGCCGGTGTGTGGTGGGCGGTGTTCACCCTGATCCCGCTGCGCTGGCTGCGCGAGCACCCCACGGCCGCCGCGCGGGCCGGCGGCAACCCGGTCACCGACGGGTTCCGGCAGCTCGGCCGCACCCTGCGCGAGATCAAGGCGTACCCGCTGACGCTGTTCTTCCTGCTGGCGTTCCTCGTCTACAACGACGGCATCCAGACCGTCATCGCCCTGGCCAGCCAGTACGGCACCGAGGAGCTGAAGCTCGGGCAGAGCACCCTGATCGTCACCATCCTGCTGGTGCAGTTCCTGGCCTTCGGCGGCGCGCTGCTGCTCGGCGCCCTCGCCAAGCGCATCGGCGCCTGGAAGACCGTGCTGATCAGCCTGGTGCTGTGGACCGGGGTGATCCTCGGCGCGTTCCGGCTGCCCGCCGAGGCGCCGGTGCCGTTCATGGTCCTCGGCGCCGCCATCGGCCTGGTGCTCGGCGGCAGCCAGGCCCTGAGCCGGTCGCTGTTCAGCCAGCTCATCCCCGCCGGCAAGGAGGGCGAGTACTACGGCTTCTACGAGATCAGTGACAAGGGCACCAGCTGGCTCGGCCCGCTGGCCTTCGGCATCGTGTTCCAGCTCACCAACTCCTACCGGGTGGGCCTGGTCTCCCTGCTGATCTTCTTCGTCGTCGGGTTCCTGCTGCTGCTGGCCGTGCCGATCCGCCGGGCGATCGTCGCCGCCGGCAACACCCCGCCCCGGGTGCTCTGAGGAACGCGGGCCCGTCCGCACGGGCCGGATCAGCGGGCGTCGATCGGCTAGGCTGCCCGACCGTGACCGTCCACGCCACCGCCCCGACCTGCCTGGCGCGCCCGCCGCTGGGCCCCGACGACTCCCCCGCCGGGTGCGCCGCGGCGCGGGGCGTGGACGGGCGTCCGCTGCACGCGGCGGCGTTGAAGTTCTTCTGGGGGCCGATGGACTGCGGCAAGTCCACGATGGCGTTGCAGATGAACTACAACCACTCCCGGCAGGGCCGCCGCGGCCTCGTCACCACCCGCATCGACCGCTCGCTCGGCCCGCAGGTCACCACGCGCATCGGTCTGGCGCACGAGGCCGTCGAGGTCACCGACACGCTGGACCTGCGCACCCTGGTGCGCGACACCTGGGCCGAGGGCGTCCGCGTCGACTACCTGATCTGCGACGAGGCGTCGTTCTACAACCTGGAGCACGTCGAGCAGATGGCGGAGCTGGTCGACAGCTACGACGTCGACGTGTACGCGTTCGGGCTGGCCACCGACTTCCGCTCGTGCCTGTTCCCGGCCGCGCAGCGGCTGTTCGAACTGGCCGACGAGGTGGCCCGCATCCAGGTCGAGGTGCTCTGCTGGTGCGGCCGGGAGGGGCTGCTCAACGCCCGGGTGGTCGACGGCCGGGTGGTCCGCGAGGGCCTGCAGGTGGTCATCGGGGACACCGTGGACAGCGCCGAGGTGCGCTACCAGGTGCTCTGCCGCCGGCACTACCGCGCGGGCGAGCTCGGCCCCCGCCGCTGAGGAGTCAGTACGGGTCGCCGCACACCCGCCAGCCGCCGTCCTCGCGCACCACCGACAGCTTCCGCTCCTCGGTGAGGCCGCTGTCGCGGGTCAGCCGCACCGCCACCGTGCCGCGCGGGCTGCCGCCCCGGGTCGCCACCGACACGTCGACGATCTCGTAGCCGTTGACCAGCGGCGGGGTGCGCAGCCAGCTCGTGAACCCGATCGGGCTCCACCGGCTGCGCGCGTCGGCGCAGAGCCGGTCGTACGCGCCGTCGGTGTCGCCCGCCGCCACCGACCGCAGGAACCCGTCCGCGGTCTCCCGCACCGGGCCGCTGGCCTGCGTGACCACCTGCACGTTCCAGGCGCCCAGCCCGGCGACCCCGATGCAGCACAGCAGCACGGTCACGCCCGCGAACACCAACCCGGTACGCACCGGGCGGCTCCGACGGGCCGGCCGGCTCCACGGCTGCTCAGCGCCCACCCGTCGACCGTAGAGAACCGGTGGGCCCGCCCGCAGGAAAGTCGGCTCTGTCGTTCCCGTACCGGCCGGTCGGGTCGTGGTCGCCGTCGCCGCCGAGCACTGCCGGGGCCGGCTCCGCCGCGCGCGGTCACGGCTCGATGAGCCCGGCCCGGATGGCGTAGCGGGTCAGTTCCAGCCGGTCCCGGAGGCCGAGCTTCTGCAGCAGGTTGGCCCGGTGCCGCTCGACGGTCTTGACGCTGATGAACAGCAGGCGGGCGATCTCCTTGGAGGAGTGGCCCTCGGCGACGAGCTTGAGGATCTCCTCCTCGCGTTCGGTGATGGCCCTGGCCGGCACGCTCTCGCCCCGCGCGCTGCGTTCCAGGTAGGTGCGGATGAGGGCGTTGATGGCACCGGGATAGAGGAACGGTTCGTCGCGTACGGCGGCGCGGCAGGCCTCCACCAGGTCGCGGTCGGCGACGGACTTGAGCACGTAGCCGTTGGCGCCGACCTTGAGGGCCTCGAAGAAGTACTGCTCGTTGTCGTACATGGTCAGGATGAGGATGCGCAGGCCCGGTTGCTGCCGGGACAGCTCCCGGGCCGCCTGGAGACCGGTCAGCCGCGGCATGGCGATGTCGAGGATGGCCAGGTCGGGACGCTCGGTCTGGGCCAGGGCGATGGCCTCCGCGCCGTCGCCGGCCTCCGCCACGACGGTCAGGTCCGGTTCGCTGTCGAGGATGAGGCGCACGCCACGGCGGACAAGGGCGTGGTCGTCGGCGAGCAGGATGCGGGTGGTCACGGCCGGCCCTCCCGGTCGCCGACCGGCACCCGCAGCCGCACCTCGGTGCCGCCGCCCGGGCCGGGCCCCACGCTGAGCTGGGCGCCGATGAGCAGGGCCCGCTCCCGCATGCCGCGTACGCCGGCGCCCTCGGCGGCGTCGCCGATGCCCCGGCCGTCGTCGCGGATCCGCAGCTGCACGTGGCCCGGTCGACGGGTCAGCGACAGCTCGACAGCGGCGGCCCGCGCGTGCCGGACGGTGTTGGTGAGCGCCTCCTGCGCCACCCGGTAGATCACCAGTTCGGCCTCGCCGTCGAGGGCGGGCAGGTCGGCGTCGAGGTGCTGGCGCACGGACAGGTCCGTGTGCCCGGTGACCTCCGTGACGAGCGCCTTGAGGGCACTGGTCAGGCCGAGCTCCTCCAGTACGCCGGGGCGCAGCCGGCGCGCGATGCGACGGATCTCGTCGAGGCTGTCGCGGGTGGTCTCCTGCACCTGGGCGAGTTGGGCGCGGACCGGTTCGGGCGCGTGCCGGGCAACCTGCTTGAGTTCGAGCAGGACCGCGGTCAGGGTCTGGCCGACCTCGTCGTGCAGTTCCTGGGCGACGCGCCGACGCTCGGCCTCCTGGGCGGACAGGGCGCTGGCCGCGCTGGTGGCCCGCTCCGCCTCCAGCCGGTCGATCATGGCGTTGAAGGCGCGGATCAGGTCCGCGATGCCGGCCTGCCCGGCCGGGACCGGGCGGGGCTCCGGCTGCAACAGGTCGATGGTGGTCATGGCCCGGGTCAGCCGGTGCAGCGGCGCGAGGCCGACGCGCAGCAGCGCGGCGTTGGCGACCAGCATCGCGGCGAGGCCCACGGTCAGCACGAGGGCCTCGGTGAGCAGCACGGGGGTGGACACCGTGACCGGGCCGAGCAGCAGCAGCGTGGCGGCGACGAGTACGGAGGCGTTGAGCAGGAAGATCCGCCAGAACAGCGACACGACGGCACCTCCCCTCGCGGCCCGGCTCCGCCCGGCGCCGGCAGTTCCTTGCGGCCCGCCAGGGGCCAGGCCAGCCCGTCCCGCGGCGGTGATCACCCTCATCATGGTCAGCCTGTCGGCCCGGGTGCGTCCTGTAAATGCGTGCGCGCACCCATTATCCGCCGCGCCCGCGCCCGCGGCCGGGGTGGGACGCGGGCGCACCGCGCCGGGCAGCCGGCGCAGAGCCCTGCGGCAGCGCCGGCGGCAAATGGGTGTCAGCCCCGATGTCGACCCGGCCCGCTCCGATGACCATGGAGGCGAGCCGGGAGCCGCTGCGGCTCCGCTTCCTGCTGCCCGGCTCCACCTGTCGCCGCCCGCGCGGACGTCGCCCGTCACGCCGAGACCCCGGAGGATCTTGTGAACCGTCACCTGATGGTGGTCGAGCCCACACCACCGGAGACCGACACGCCCGCCTGCGCCTACCGGCCCACCAACGCCGAGAACGGCCCGCCGGGCGGATGCCTGTGAGCGCGCGGCCCGCCCCCGCCGCGATCGTCATCTCGCCGGTCGCCGTCGCCTTCACGATGTTCGTGACCACGGTGAACGCCCGGGTGTACGTGTGGCCGCGCTCCGTCGCGGCGTAGCCGGAACCCGCGGGCCAGGGGGCCGCCGTGGATCTCGGTGAGCTGTACGTGACGCTGGCCGTCGGCGCCGGCGTGGTCCTGGCCAGCGTCGGCGCGGCCCGGCTGGCCACCCGGCTGGGCATGCCGGTGTTGCTGGCGTACCTGGCCGTCGGCCTGCTGCTGGGCCAGGACCTGGCCGGCTTCCCGTTCGACGACGCGGCCCTGGCCCAGGCCCTGGGCCTGGCCGCGCTGGCGGTCATCCTGGTCGAGGGCGGCCTGACCACCAGGTTCAGCGACGTACGCGAGGTGCTGGCACCCGCGTCGGTGCTGGCCACCGTCGGCGTGTTCGTCAGCGTCGCCGTCACCGCCGCGGCGGCGTACCTGCTGCTGGACATCGGCTGGCAGATGGCGCTGCTGCTGGGAGCCGTCGTGTCGTCCACCGACGCCGCGGCGGTGTTCTCCGTGCTGCGGGCGGTGCCGCTGCCCCGGCGGCTGACGAGCCTGGTGGAGGCCGAGTCCGGACTCAACGACGCTCCCACGTTGATCCTGGTGCTCACCTTCAGCGCCGCCACCCTCGACGCGGTCGCGCCCCTGCCGCTGGTCGCCACGATGGCCTACCAGTTGGTCGCCGGGGGCGCGATCGGCGTGGTGACCGGCGCTACCGGCGTGTGGCTGCTGCGGCGGCTGACCCTGCCCACCTCCGGCCTGTACCCCATCGCGACGGTCGCCTGCGGGGTGCTGGCGTTCGCCGCCGCCGGCCTGGCCCAGACCAGCGGATTCCTGGCCGCGTACCTGGCCGGACTGGTGCTCGGCAACGCCGGCCTGCCGCACCGCCGGGCCACCCACTCGGTCGCCGAAGGGCTGGGCTGGATCGCTCAGATCGGCCTGTTCGTCATGCTCGGTCTGCTGGCCACGCCCAGCGAACTGCCCGCCGCGATCGTTCCCGCGATCGTGGTCGGTACGGCACTGCTGCTGCTCGCCCGGCCCGCCTCCGTGCTGGTGGCGCTGGCCGCGTTCCGGATTCCACTGCGCGAACAGGCGTTCCTGTCGTGGGCCGGACTGCGCGGTGCCGTGCCGATCGTGCTGGCCACCATCCCGGTCGTCGCCGGGGCGCCGGGCAGCGAACAGGTCTTCAACATCGTCTTCGTGCTCGTCGTGGTGTTCACCCTCATCCAGGCCCCGACCCTGCCCTGGCTGGCACGGCGGCTACGCCTCGACTCGCACGACCTGGGACCCGACCTGCAGATCGAGCTGGCGCCGCTGGACGCCATGGACGCCGACCTCATCCACGTCACCGTCGAACCCGGTTCCCGCCTGCACGGGGTCTACCTGCCCGAGCTGCGGCTGCCGCCGCCGGCGGCGACCACCCTCGTCGTGCGTGGCGACGACTCGTTCGTGCCCGATGAGCACACCCGGCTGCGCGTCGGCGACCAACTGGTCGTGCTCACCACCCCACCCGTACGCGACGCCACCGAACGGCGCCTGCGGGCCGTTTCCCGCGCCGGGCGGCTGGCCACCTGGTTCGGCGAGGCCGGCCATTTCGCTCCACCTGACAACAGGAGGCAATGATGCAGATAGAACGCATGCCGCTGCCCGGCATCGGGGTCGGCTACACCCTGCACACCGGGGAGGGACAGGTGATCGGGGTCGTCTGCCATCGCGGCGGCCGGCGCGACGTCGTCGTCTATGCCCCCGGCGACCCGGACACCGTGGAACGGTCCGTGACCCTCAGCCCGACCGAGGCGCAGGAGGTGGCCGAACTGCTGCACCCCATCGCCACCATCGACCACGTCACGCACCTGGAACGCCACCGGGAGGCGATCAGCGTCGTCGAGCTGCCGGTGACGGCCGCCTCGCCCTACGACGGCCGGACCCTGGCCGAGGCCGTCGCGCGCATCCACGGGGTGAGCGTCGTCGCCGTCGTCCGCGACGGGCGGACGGTCACCGCACCGGGGCTTGGGCACGTCCTCGCCCACGGCGACGTCCTGATCGTCGCCGGGGGCCAGCAGAGCATCGAGGCGCTGAGCCGGGCGCTGATCCACACGGACCCGTAGGCCGCTCCACACGCTCCCGCAGGCCGCGAGCACCGGCCGGTGGATGCCACATGGGCGCGGCATCCACCGGCCACCGGCAGCTCAGCCGCGGCGGCGGGCCCGGGCCGCCCAGATGGCGTACGCGGGATCGCGGTCGAGGTTGTGCCGGTCCCGGTCGTAGCGGCGGGTGGTGCGCGGATCGGCGTGGCCCATCGCGTCCTGCACGTCCTCCAGGGGCACGCCCTCGGCGCGGGCGGTGGTGGCGAACGCGTGCCGCAACGAGTGCGGCGAGAGCCTCGCCCAGGCCGGGATGCCGGCCGTGCGGGCCAGCCGGCGCACCAGCCGGAACATCGCGTGCCGGTCCAGCCTGGCCCCGCTGGCGGTGACCAGCAGCGGGCCGGTCAGCTCGTGCACCGCCACGCCCTGGGCGGCGGCCCGCTGGGCCAGGTACGCGTCGACGGCGTACGCGGTGCCGGGGGTCAGGGCGCGGCGGCGGGACCTGCCGCCCTTGCCGACGAACCGCACGCTGCGGTGGCCCCGTTCGGCGCCGAGGTCGGCCAGGTCGAGTGAGACCAGTTCCCCCACGCGCAGGCCGAGGTCGGCCAGCAACGCGATCGCGGCCCGGTTGCGGGCGGCGGTCGGTCCGGTGTCGGCCTCGGCGGCGGCGAGCAGCGCGTCGACCTCCTCGGGGGTGAGCCCGACGGTCGCAGAGTGGTCCCGGTCGATGCGGGGGCGGTCGGCGCCGGCGACCGGGTTGGCCTCGACCGCGCGCAGCTTGACCAGGAAGTCGTACCAGCTGGACAGGGCGGAGAGCCGGCGGGCGACGGTGGCGGGGGTCAGCGGCTTGCCGGTGCGCGCGCCGAGGGTGGCCTCCAGTGCCCGGCCGTACTCGTTGACGTGCAGGAAGTTGGCCTGCAACGGGTCCAGTTCGCGGGCCGCGCACCACGCGAGCCAGCCGGCGACGTCCCGCCGGTACGCGTCGCGGGTGTGCTCGGACAGCCGCCGGTTGCGCAGCCACGCCTCGGTGAAGTCGACGGGCCCCCCGGGCAGGGCCAGCGGGGTGGGCCGGCTTGGCCGCGCCGGAGCGTTCGGGGAGAACATGTGAAAAAGGTTCTCAGCTTCGGGTCGGGAACGGGAGGAGGCGCGCCCTACGCGATCGTGTTGGGCCGCCCGGTGGCGATGGCGCGGGCGGCCGGTGACGACAAAGGCGAGGGGCGGGCGGCCGCGCCGGCCGTCCCGCCCCTACCCGCCTGGATCAGGCGTTGATCTCCTTGCGCCCGTTGGCGGTGGCCGTGACGGTGACCCGGCGGGGCTTGGCCCGCTCCGCGACGGGGATCCGCAGGGTCAGCACGCCGTTGTCGTAGCCGGCCTCGAGCTTGTCGGTGTCGAGGGTGTCGCCGAGGAAGAGCCGCCGGGTGAAGGTGCCCATCGGGCGTTCGGCGGCGACGAGCTCGACGTGCTCGCCGGCGGGCCGCCGGCGCTCGGCGCGCACGGTCAGCACGTTGCGCTCGACGGTGCAGTCGATGCTGTCCGGGTCGACGCCCGGCAGGTCGAACGCCGCGTAGAACCAGTCGCCGTCGCGGTAGGCGTCCAGGGGCATGACCGCGGGGCGCGCGGCGGTGCCGAAGAACTGCTCGGTGATCCGGTCGATCTCACGGAACGGGTCGGTGCGCATCAACATGGCCTGCCTCCTCGGTTCTCCTGGCCGAAGGTCCTTGAGTTGAGCCGATGAGACTCAACTTCCTGTTCTTTATTTAGCGCGTTCCGGCCACGACGTCAACTCAGGACCTTCTCGAACCAGTGTTCGGCGTAGGCGCCGTCGTTGTACGCCGGGATCTCCCGGTAGCCGTGCCGGGCGTACAGGGCGCGGGCCTCCACCAGGTCGCCGCGGGTGTCCAGCCGGATCCGGTCGGCGCCGGCGGCCCGGGCCCGCTGCGCCACGGCGGCGAGCAGGGCCGCCCCGCCGCCGTGGCCGCGATGAGCGGGGCGCACGTACACCCGGGTCAGCTCCGCCCAGCCCGGCCGGTACCGCAGCCCCGCGCAGCCGGCCGGACGAGCGTCGCGGTACGCGAGCAGGAGGACCCCGGTGGGCGCGGCCAGGTCATCGCTCGGGTCGTCGGCCATCGCCGCCGCGACCTCACCCGGCCGGACCGGGCGAGCGTGGTAGCGGCGCACCATCTCCTCGAAGTACTCCTCGAGCAGGGTCGTCGCCTCGGGCCGGTCGGGACGGGTCGGCACCGTCGTCCAGTCTGTCGCGCTCACCCGTCGATCCTCGCCCTCGGGTCAACGGGATATCGCCGGCCGCGACGAGGGCGGGCTCGACGCCGGCGGTCAGTCGCCGACGCGCCAGTAGACGCCCTGCTCCCGGGCCAGCAACTGCTCGTCGACCAGGTAGCGGCGCAGCGCCACGTGGTCGGAGCCGCCGTCCTCGCACCAGCGCCGCAACACCTCGTCGACCGCCCGCTCCGGATAGCGCACCCCCGGCTCGAAGGACCTCGCCACGTGCGCCAGCACCACCCGCCGCCGGCCGCGCTGCGCCGGCAGGCCGGTCAGCCTGTCGTCGCGCACGAAGGTGCGCAGCACGCGGTCCGTGGAGTCGCCGGCCGGCCGGGGCGCCGCCGGCGTACGGGCCGCCTCCCGCAGCCGCCCGGCGTCGACCCGCAGGCCACCGTCGCCGCCGGCCACCAGGCCCGCGTCGACGAGCCGGCGGATCGCGGTGAGCACCTGCCGCGCCGACAGGCCCGTCCGGTCGGCCACCGCCGGGGCGTCGGCGCCGCCCAGCACGATCGCCGCGAAGACCTGCCGCCGTACGTCGTCGGCGAGTGCCCCCGCCAGAGCCTGCGCTGTCATGCCGGCCACCCTGCCAGCCGGCGTACGCGCACCGCACGTCAATTCCGCCCGCGTGGCTCGGTCACCGACGGATCAGCCCGCGGGCCCGGGCGACGGCGACGGCGGCGGTACGCGAGTCGACGTCGAGCTTGCCGTAGACGTGCACCAGGTGCGTCTTGACCGTGGCCTGGCTCAGGTGCAGCCGCCGGCTGATCTGCTGGTTGGACAGGCCGTCGGCGACGAGCTGCAGGACCTCTGTCTCGCGGCGACTCAACGCGGTGCCCGGGGCACGCACCCGACCCATGAGGCGACGGGCGACGGCCGGGGCGAGGGCGGAACGGCCGGCGGCGGCGGCGCGCACGGCCGCCGCGAGTTCCTCGGGCGGGGCGTCCTTGAGCAGGTAACCGATCGCACCGGCCTCCACGGCGGCGAGGATGTCGGCATCGGTGTCGTAGGTGGTCAGCACCAGCACGGCGGGGCCGCCGGGGCGGGCGGTGATGGCGGCGGTCGCCTCGGCGCCGTCCATCCCCGCGCCGAAGCGCAGATCCATGAGCACCACGTCGACCCGCTCCCCCTCGGCGAGGGCGACGGCCCGCTGCGCGGTCGCGGCCTCGGCGACCACCTCGAAGTCCGGCTCGGTGGCCAGGACGGCGCGCAGCCCGGCCCGTACGACCGGATGGTCGTCGGCCAGCAACAGGCGGATCGGACCGCTCACGCGCCCGCCTCCTCGGTGCCCGGGCGCGCGAAGCCGACGGCCAGCCGGGCGCCGCGCCCGGGCGCCGACTCCACGATCAGGTTGCCGCCCAGTTCCTCGGCCCGGGCCCGCATGGCGGCCAGCCCGAACCCGCCGTCGTCGTCCGGCCGGTCGCCGGCCGCGCTCACGTCGAAGCCACACCCGTCGTCGACCACGTCGAGGCCGACGTCGCGCGCGCCGTACCGCAGCGTCACGTCGGCGTGCTTCGCCCCGGCATGGCGCGCGGTGTTGGCCAACGCGGACTGCGCGATCCGCAGCAGCGCCACCTCCTGGCGGGTCGGCAGACGCACCGCCGTCCCGTCGACCCACAGGCGTACGGTCAGCCCGGACGCGGCGGCGGTCGCGTCACACAGCCGCCGCAGCGCCGCCGGCAGCGAAGCGCCGTCGAGGCCCGGCGGTGTCAGGGCGCGTACGAACCGGCGCGCCTCGACGAGGTTGTCCTGCGCGGTGCGGCGGGCCTGCTCGACGTGGCCCGCCGCCACGTCGAGCCGGTCGGGGAACCCACGCTGGGCGGCACGCAGCAGCAGTTGGATGCTCGACAACCCCTGGGCGAGGGTGTCGTGGATCTCGCGGGCCAGGCGTTCCCGCTCGGCGAGGACCCCGGCGGCGTGCTCGGCGGCGGCCAGTTCGGCACGGGTGGCGGTCAGCTGCTCGATCAACCGCCGGCGGCGCTCGCTCTCCCGGTACAGAGCCTGGTAGCCGAGGACCGTGCCCACCGACACCGCGGCGCCGATGGCGGGACCGATCACCGCGCCCGGCGTGAGCGCCCCCTGGTGGCCGGCGACACCGGCGACCGCCGCCACGGTCGTCGCCGCCACCGCCACGATCCCCCAGCGCACGGGCAGCAGGTGCAGATGCAGCAGGAACAGCGGAAACGCGAACCACACCCCGTCCGGGGTCAGGGCGAGCAGCACCAGCCACCCGCCGGTCAGCACCGCCAGCCAGGCCAGCGCGGCAGGTCGATGCCGGCGCACCAGCGGCAGCGCCGCCCCGACGGCGTAGACGACGGCCAGCGCCACGGCCGCGGCGAGCACGGCGGCACGCCGCGGGCCCGGCCCGGTGACGGCACGCACGGCGGCCACCGCGAGGAGGAGCCCGACCAGCAGGTGCAGGCAGACGCGCAGCACCCGCAGCGGACGAGCGAGCGATTCCGCGTTCACGATGCCTCCAGGCTAGGACGCCGACGGCCGCCGCCATCAACCAAAAGGTTGATCCCGACGTACGCAGTGCGACGCCCCGAAACCGATCGGCGGCGCGATGGCACCGGCCGTCATCCGGACGACGGTTGGTGCCGGGCCGCCGCCGCGGCTTCAGGCACCTACCGGAAGGCTGATGCGATCGTGTTCGTCGCGTGGAGAGATCTACGGTTCGCCAAGGGCCGCTTCGCCCTGATGGGAACGGTCGTGACGCTGATGACGCTGCTGGTGGTCCTGCTGTCCGGGCTGACCGCCGGCCTGGGACGCGGCAGCACCTCGGCGATCAGCGACCTGCCCGCCGACCACCTGGTGTTCTCCGCCCCGGCCGACGGGCAGAAGCTCTCGTTCACCGAATCCACCGTCAGCCGCGAGCAGTGGCTACGCTGGCAGGACATCCCGGGGGTGAGCGCCGCCGCGCCGCTGGGAATCGCCACCGCCCGCGTCGACGCGGGCGAGCGCAGCGCCGCGCTGTCCGTGTTCGGCGTCCCGTCCGGCTCGGGCCTGGCACCCGCCACCCTCGCGACCGGACGGGCCGTGCTGTCGCGGGGCGCGGCCGACGCGCTGCACGCCCGGCCCGGACAGACCGTGTCCGTCGGCACACATCGCCTCACCGTCGACGCGGTGGCCGGCGACGCCTCCCACAGCCACACCCCGGTGATCTGGACCGACCTGCACGACTGGCAGGCCCTGGCCCCCGGCGCCAACGGTGACGCCGCGACGGTCGTCGCGCTGCGCACCACCAGCGACGCCGACCTGGCCGCCGCCGACCGACACCTGCACACCCGTACGGTCACCCGCACGCAGGCGCTGTCCGCGATCGGCTCCTACACCGCCGAGAACGGGTCGCTGCAACTGATGCGCGGGATGCTGTTCGGGATCTCCGCCCTGGTCGTCGGCGCGTTCTTCACCGTGTGGACCATCCAGCGCGCCCCCGACGTCGCCGTGCTGAAGGCGCTCGGCGCCACCACCGGCCACCTGCTGCGCGACGCTCTCGGGCAGGCCCTGGTGCTGCTGCTCGCCGGCACCGCCGCCGGCACCGCGCTCGCGGTCGCGCTCGGCGCCGCGGCGGCCGGCACGGTGCCGTTCGCGCTCACCGCCGAATCGGTGCTGTTCCCGGCCGCCGTGACGATCGCGCTCGGTGCGGCCGGCGGCGCCCTGTCCATCCGCCGCATCACCTCCGTCGACCCGCTGATCGCCCTGGGGAGCGCCCGATGAGCCTCGCACTCGCCGACGTCACGCTGACCTACCCCGACGGCGACGCCCGGCTGACCGCGCTCGACCGGGTCAGCCTGTGCGTGCCGGCGGGCAGCACCACCGCCGTCATCGGCCCCTCCGGCTCCGGCAAGTCGAGCCTGCTGGCGGTGGCCGCCACCCTGATCACCCCCGACTCGGGAACGGTGCTCGTCGCCGGCACCGACACCTCGGGGCTCGGCCGCGCGGGCACGGCCGCGCTGCGGCGGGAGAAGATCGGAATCGTCTTCCAGCAACCCAATCTCATCGCCTCGCTGACCGCCGCCGAACAGTTGCAGGTGATCGCCCACCTCGCTGGCGGTTCCCGCCGCGCCGGCCGCGCCCGCGCCGGCGAACTGCTGGCGGCGGTGGGGCTCACCGGCCAGGCCGCCCGTCGCCCGCACCAGCTCTCCGGCGGGCAGCGCCAGCGGGTCAACATCGCCCGCGCCCTCATGAACGATCCCGCGGTGCTGCTGGTCGACGAACCCACCAGCGCGCTGGACCACGAGCGCGGCGCGGCGATCGTCGAGCTGGTCACCGACCTCACCCGCCAGCGCGGTACCGCCACCGTCCTGGTCACCCACGACCGGGAGCACCTGCACCGCGTCGACGCGGTCGCCGAGATGATCGACGGCCGGCTGCGCCTGCCGACCCCGGTCTGAGCGCCCGCTCCGCAGGTCCGGCGCTGCGCGGCGGCCCCCGGTGCGGCAGAGTGACACCGTTGGCCGGCGAGCGAGGAAGGGCGGTTGCGCGTGGAGGGTCCGACCGGGGTGGTGTTCCCGAAGACCGACGCGGGACGCAGTACGTCCACGCTCGGGCGGGCGGTCGTCGCCGACGCCCTGCGCGCCGTCGATCCGGTCGGCGCGCGCTCGGCGGAACACGAGACGAACTGGCGCCACGGTTACCTCGGGCACTTCCGGCGGCTCGTCGAGGCCGGACTGCTCTCCCGCGAGGCCGCGGTGACGATCGCCCGGGACGGGCTCGCCTCGCTGCACCGCCGGATGGCCGTGGTGCGCGCCGACGGCACCGAGACCGGCCTCGGCGAGGTGTTCGACGCGCCCACCGAGGTCGCGCCGCTGCACACGGCGACGGTCGCCGGCACCGGCGAGGTCGACCGCGAGTTCTCCCTGCCGTACCGGGGCCGGCGGCTGCGCGGCGACGAGCTGCGCCGCCGGCTCGACGCGTGGGTGACCGCCGGCGTCGTCGAGCCCTCCTGCGCCGAGGCGGTACGCGCCGTCATGGCCAACCCGGACTGGCTCGACCTGCGCGACCAGCGCATCGTGGTGCTCGGCGCGGGCGCGGAGATGGGCCCACTGCCGTCCGTGCTGCGTTGGGGCGGCGACGTCGTCGCGGTCGACCTGCCGCGCCCGGAGATCTGGCGGCGCCTGCTGGACACGACGCGCCGTGGCGGCGGCCGGCTGCACCTGCCCGTCCCGGCCGGCACCGACCCCGACGACGGCGCGTTGGCCGCCCGGGCCGGCGCCGACCTGCTGCACAACCTTCCGCAGGTGGCCGACTGGCTGCTCGGCGTCGACGGCCGGCTCGTGCTGGGCAACTACGTCTACGCCGACGGCGCGACCAACGTCCGGGTCGCCACGGCGGTCGACGCGCTCACCCTCCGGTTGCAGGACCGCCGCGACGACGTGGCGCTCGCGTTCCTGGCCACCCCCACCGACGTCTTCGCCGTCCCCGGCGACGCGGTGCACCACGCCGAACGCGGCTACGCGGCGCGCGGCGTCGTCCGCCGGTCGTTGCGGGTCGCCTCCGGCGGCAGGCTTCTGCACCGCAACTACCCGCCGGGCGTCGACCCGGGCGTCAACGACAGCCTCGTCCCCCAGCAGGGGCCCAACTACGCGCTGGCGAAACGCCTGCAACGGTGGCGGGCCACGGTGGCCCGCGACGGCGGGGCGACCGTGTCGTTCACCGTCGCCCCGCCCACCCGCACCCGCTCGGTGCTGCGCAACCGGGCGCTGGCCGCCGCGTACGCCGGTGCGCACCGCTTCGGCATCGAGGTGTTCGACCCGGCCACCAGCAACACACTGATGGCCGCGCTCCTGGTGCACCACCTGCGTACGGGCGCTCCGGCGCTGCCGCACCCGTGGCAGGACGAGGCGTACGGCGCCGCGCACGGCGGACTGTGGCGGGTGCCGTACGCCCCGCGCAGCGCCCTGGGCCTCGCCGTCCTGCTCGGACTCGGCGGCGCGCGGACCTGACCTGCCCCGACCGCCGACGGCTCCGTGCCGGCCGCTCAGCTCAGCCGAGCTGGAGACGGTCGGCCAGGTCGGCCCGGGTGAACGCGGCGACCACGTCGTCGCGCCCCTCGGTGAAGTGGGCCCAGCTGTCCACGTGCACCGGCACGACCCGCCGCGCGCCCAGAATGCGGGCGGCCTCGGCGGCCTGGGCGCTGTCGAGGGTGAGCAGCGCGCCGTCGAACATGGGGGTACGCACGGCCCCGGCGAACAGCACGGCGGTGTCGACCGGCCCGAAGCGCTCGGCGATCTGCCGGACCAGGTCCAGCGAGGCGTTGTCGCCGCTGACGTAGACCGTGGGCAGGTCGGCGGCGGTCAGGACGAACCCGACGACCTCGCCGGTGAGCGGCTCGCAGCCCTCCGGGCCGTGCCGGGCGGGCACGCCCGTCACGGTCACGGTGCCCCCGCCGGGGCGCTCCAGCTCGACGGACTCCCACGGCGCCAGGCCCCGGGCGGTGCCGCCGAGACGATCCGCGCCGCTGGGAGTCGTCACGGTCAGGGCGACGTCGGCCAGCAGGGCCCGACCGGCGTGGTCGAGGTTGTCGGGGTGCTGGTCGTGGGAGAGCAGCACCGCGTCGACGGGGCCGAGGTCGGCCGCGCCGGCGGCGGCGGGGGCCGTCTTGGTCAGGACCATGCCGGGACCCAGCGGGTAGTCGCCGGGGGCGTCGAAGGTCGGGTCGGTCAGGAACCTGAGGCCGCCGTACTCGATGAGGGCGGTCGGGCCGCCGAAGACGCGGACGGGGACGGTCGTCGTGCTGGTGTCGGTCACCACGGTTCCTCACGGTCGGGGGATGGCTCTGCCGTGAGGAACCGTAATCGACCGTTCATCGCAGGGTGAGCGGGGTCTCCGACCCGATGCGAGTCAGCTTCTGCGGGTTGCGGACATAGTAGAGGCCGGTGATCCGTGCGTCCTCGACACGCAGCGCCAGCACGCCGTCGATCTCGCCGTCGAGGCGTACGAGCAGTGCCGGGTTGCCGTTGACCACGGTCGGCCCGCCGGTGAGCACGCCGTCGAGCCTGCTCAGACCACCGAGGAACATCCGGGCCACCTTCTCCGCGCCCGTGACCGGCCGCAACGCGGCCTGCATGACACCGCCGCCGTCGCTGACCAGGACGACCTCGGGGGCGAGCACGTCGAGCAGGCCCCGCAGGTCCCTGGTCTCGATCGCGTGTCGGAACGACTCCAGCGCCGCCCGGGCCTCGCTCGGCGAGACCACCCGACGGGGGCGGCGGGCGTCGACGTGCTCGCGGGCGCGGTGCGCGATCTGCCGGACGGCGGCGGGGCTCCTGCCGACGGCGGCGGCGATCTCGTCGTAGCCGACCTCGAACGCCTCCCGCAGCACGAACACGGCGCGCTCGGTCGGCGACAGCGTCTCCAGGACGAGCATCAACGCCATCGACACGCTCTCGGCGAGTTCGACGTCCAGAGCCACGTCCGGCGCGGTGAGCAGCGGCTCGGGCAGCCACGGGCCGACGTACGCCTCCCTGCGGCGCTTCATCGCGCGCAGCCGGTTGAGCGACTGCCGGGTCGTGATCCGGACCAGGTAGGCGCGCCGGTCGCGTACCCGGTCCATGTCGACCCTGACCCACCGCAGCCAGGTCTCCTGCAGGACGTCCTCGGCGTCGGCCGCCGATCCGAGCATCTCGTACGCGACGGTGAAGAGCAGGTTGCGGTGGGCGACGAAGGTCTCCGTCGCCGCGTCGGTGCCGTGGTCGCTCATGTCCCCCCTGCGCTCCTTCGCGGTCGGCCCCCGGTGGTCGAGGGCTCTCATGACGGCCGGGCCGCCCGTGCGGTGGTGGCCGTCGCCTCGACGCGCCTGGCCCGCAGCAACTGCTGGCGCGTGTCGTCCTTGATCCGCAGGGCGAGCGAACCGGGTCTGCGTGCCTCGTACGCCAACTGCCAGATGATGCTCCTGCAGACGAGTTCCTTGAGCTTCGCGGCCGGGCGGCCGCCGAGGTGCAGTCGCACCGCGGTGTCGTTCCGGCGGGAGAACTGGAACAGGCCGGCGCGACGCCCCAGGCTGACGCACTGGCCGGCGAACCCCACGTGGACCGGCGCGGGCTGCTCACCCGCGAGCCGGCTGAGCACCGTCTCGGCGGCCTGCGGGCCGAGCTGCATCGCGGCCTGGCAACTCATCCGGAACGGCAGGTCCGACGGCGCCGCCGAGTCCCCGGCCGCGACGATGCGCACGTCGTCCACGCTCGTCAACGTCTCGTCCGTGAGCAGCCGGCCCGACGCGTCGGTGCTCAGCCCGCTGCGGCCGGCCAGGTCCGGCACGCCGAATCCGGCGGTCCAAATGGTCACCGTGCTCGGCAGCCGGCGACCGCCACCGAGCCGCACGGCATCGCCGGCGACGGCCGTCACCGTCGCGTCGGGTCCGTCGAGCACGGTCACTCCGAGCCGGGCGAGCCTCGCGGCCACCGAGCGCCGGACCCGCGGATGCAGGTACGGACCGAGCACCTCACCGCAGACCAGGGTCACGGCGCGCCCCGCCTCCGCCAGCTCGGCGGCGGTCTCGATGCCGGTCGGGCCCCCGCCGACCACCGTCACCGGGGCCCCGGCGGGAGCGGCGGCGAGGACGGGCCGCAACCGCTGGGCCTCCTCCAGGCTCGCCACCGGGTAGGCGAACTCGGCCGCCCCGGGCACGTCCGGGGCGGCGCTGCCGCTGCCCACCGCGTAGACCAGGTAGTCGTAGCCGACCGTGCCGCCCGTCGCCAGCGTCACGCGGCGCTCCGCAGCGTCGATCCGGGTCACGCTGTCGACGACCAGCCGCACGCGCCCGGCCAGGACGTCCCGGTAGTCGACGACCGCGTCGTCGGTCCCACCCACCAACTGGTGCAGGCGGATCCGCTCGACGAAGGTCGGCCGCGGGTTGATCAGGGTCACTGTCACGTCGTCGCGCCGGGTCAGGCGATTGGCCGCCATGACGCCCGCGTACCCGCCGCCGATCACGATCACATCGGTGTTCCCGTTCATGGTGTCTCCTCCGTTTCCTGGGCCTTCGGTCTCAAGACACCGCGTGACCGACCGTTGTGACATGCGTGGGCCAGATCACTGCCCGGGCCCCGGGCGCGAAAAAGGAAGGTGGCGCGCCGCGATGTCGCCTAGCCTCGCGAGGACACCCACCGGCACGAAGCGGAGATCGATCATGAGGACGTCCGGCGGTTTCCCCGGTTCCCTGTCCGTCTCCACCGCCGGAAAGGCACTTCGTGTTCGGTCTGTTCGAAAACCCTGTTGATCCCTTCCCGACCGGCGACGACCGCACCCCGGCCGCCGGCGCCCGGCGGTTCCTCCTGGAGGAGTTCCGACCGCTACGACCGGTCGTGACGGCGGCCGTCGCCACCACCGTGCTGGCCGCCGCGATCGAGGTGTGGCTCATCGGGTACGCCGGACGCCTCGTCGACACGCTCGCCGCCGCGAGCCCGGACCGGCTCTGGGCCGACCACGGCACCGGGTTGCTCACCGTCGCCGTGTTCGTGCTGCTGGTCAGGCCGCTGATCCACGTCATCGGCGAGGCGCTGGACGACATCGCGTTCCGCGCCAACGCCCGCCCGCTCGCCCGCTGGCGGGCACACCGGCACGTGTCCCGGCAGTCCGTCGGCTGGTTCCGCGCCGATCTCGCCGGACGCATCGCCACCCTGGTACGCGACGGCGGCGATGCCGCCAGCACCGCCGCGTACTCGGTCGTCCACACGCTGGTGTTCGTGATCGCCTACATCGCCGGCTCGGTGTGGCTGATGTCCACGATCGACGTGCGCCTGCTGCTCCCACTGGGGGCCTGGATACTGGCGTACGCGCTGCTCATGCGGTGGATAGTGCCGCGCTACCGGCGCGCGTCGGAGCGCCTGCAGGACGCGGAGTCCGCGCTGACCGGCCTGCTCGTCGACTCGTACGGCAACGTCGACACGCTCGCGCTGCTCGGCGGCCAGGACAGCCGCACCGCACACGACCGCCGGGTGTTCGCGCTGTCCAGGCGCGCACACCTGGACCTGCAGCGGGTCGAGGTGACGATCAACGGCACCATGATGGCGCTGAGCAGCGCGCTGCTCGTCGGACTGGTCGGATACGGGATCGCGCTCTGGCGTACCGATGCCGCGCCCCTGGGTCTCGTCGCGGCCGCGCTGGCGCTCAGTTTCCGGATCACCGCGATGGCGGAGTGGCTCCTGGACGCGGTGTCGTCGCTGTTCAGGTCGGTCGGCGCGCTCCGGCGGGCCCTGCGGACCGTCGCGCAACCGCTCGCGGTCGCGGACAAACCCCAGGCGACCCAGCTGCGGGTACGGGGTGGTGCCATCACCTTCGCGCGGGTCAGCCACCACTACGGCCGTGGCGGGGGCGGGCTCGACCGGCTCAGCCTCGACGTCGCCGCCGGTGAGCGCGTCGGCATCGTCGGCAGGTCGGGTGCGGGCAAGTCCACGCTGGTCGGGCTGCTGCTGCGGTTCCACGACGCGGAGTCCGGCACGATCATGATCGACGGCACCGACATCACGGACGTGACGCAGGAGAGCCTGCGCGGCCAGATCGCCATGGTCGCCCAGGAGGCCACCCTGCTGCACCGCTCGGTCAGGGAGAACATCGCCGGCCCCGACGCCGACGACGCACGGGTCGAAGCAGCGGTACGCCGGGCGTCCGCCGACCGGTTCGTCGCCACGCTGAGGGACGCGGACGGTCGGACCGGCCTGGACGCGCATGTCGGCGAACGGGGCGTGCGCCTCTCCGGTGGCCAGCGGCAGCGGATCGCGCTGGCCCGCGCGTTCTACCGGGACGCGCCGATCCTGGTCCTGGACGAGGCCACGTCCGCGCTCGACTCCGAGGCGGAGGCCGCCATCCACGGCACGCTCAGCGAGGTGATGACCGGCCGTACGGTGATCGCGATCGCCCACCGACTCTCCACCATCGCCCGCATGGACCGGATCGTGGTCCTCGACGCCGGCCGGATCGCCGAGCAGGGCACCCACGCGCAGCTGCTGGAACGCGGCGGGCTCTACGCGGACCTGTGGTCGCGGCAGTCCGGCGGATTCCTCGGCACGGCCTCGGTCAGTGCCGCAGCGGTCCGGTGACCTCGATCGGCTCCACGTGCCCGGTCAGCGGCGCCCGGCGGTGCAACTCGAGCCCGACGTCGATGACGACGGAGCGGTCCAGGGCACCCACCCGCGGCATCGGGATCCACCGCGCCAGGTCGGTCGAACCGCCCGTCTCGTCACGAAGCTCACCGCCGGTGACGCGTACGCGGTAGAAGACGCCCACGCTGTGCAGCTCCGCGCCGTCGGGGCCGCCCCACTCGACGTACCTCGCCCGCGAGTCCACACCGAGCAACCGCTCGACCTGGACCTCGTAGCCCGTCTCCTCGGCCGCCTCGCGGACGACCGCGTCGAACGGATCCTCGCCGTGCTCGACTCTCCCACCCGGCAGCGTCCAGTGTCGCTGGGACCCGTCGGGCGACACGTACCGGGCAAGCAGCAGATGTCCGTCCCGCAGACACACGCCGTACGCGGCGACCCGCAGCCGTTGCGCGACCACTTAGCTCCCCTTCCGAACCCGAGGCCGACAACCGACCGCTCGCCATCCGGCGCCCGCATGTCAGGCGCGGCACCGCCAGGGTAGTCGCGTGGAACGGGACGCCGGACGCTCGCCCGTTCCGGCGGCAGCGCGGCTGGGCCGTCCCGGCGCACGATGCCGGCGGATCGGCGATGCTGTGGGCGTGGAGTACGTGTCCAGAGTGCCGCGACCGCCGCTGGACGGGCTGATCGACGACCTTTACTACCTGGAGGGTGCGTCGCCGTACGCCCGGCTGGCGCTGCCGCCGATGCCGGCGGCGTTGCTCATCGTCAACCTCGGGGCGCCGTTCCGTATCCGCGCCGGCATCGACATCGAGCCGGCCGAGTACGCCGACGGCTGCGTGGTCACCATGCCCACCCGCGCCTTCGAGTTCGGCTATCCGCCGGAGACCCGGTCCGTCGGCGTGCACTTCAAGCCGTGGGGGCTGGCGCCGTTCCTGCCGATGCCCGCGGCCGAGCTGTGCGACCGGCCGGTGACGGTGGAGCAGGTCTGGGGCCGGCCCGCCATTGCTGAGCTGCGAGACCGGCTGGCCACGGCGGGCGGACCGCACGAGATGCTGACGCTGCTCGAGGAGGAGCTGATGCGACGGCTGTGCGAGACCGCCGGCCTCGGGCTGGTTCGCCGCACGAGCAGCGTCATCGCGGCGACCAGCGGGGCGGTGGCGATCGGCGACCTGAGCGTGGCAGCCGGTGTCAGCAGCACTCATCTGGCACAGCGGTTCAAGGAGCTCATCGGCGTCACGCCGAAGCGGCTGGCCCGCACCCACCGCTTCGCCGCCACCGTGTTCGCGATCAACCCCGCCGGACCGATCGACTGGGGCGACCTCGCCGGTGGCGCGGGCTACTTCGACCAGGCCCACTTCGGCCACGAGTTCCGGGCGTTCACCGGGCTCACACCGACCCGGTACGTCGAAGTCCGGCGGCGGTTCCTGCGCGAACATCCCGGCCACGTGCTGGACGGCTGGCCGCTGCCGGCCGATTGATTTCTTACAAGAGCGACAGCTCACGACACGCTAATTTGGGGGCACGCCGAAGCAGAGGAGAGCCGCGTGGGCAAGGTGGTCATGTACAGCTCGGTGTCGGTGGACGGCTTCGTCGCGGACGAGAATGACCAGCCCGGACCGCTGTTCGACTGGTTGTCCAGCGGTGACGTGCCGTTGGACTCCAGCGGCGAGTTGAAGGTGTCGCAGACGTCCTACGACTACACCCGGCCGTACTGGGACCAGATCGGGGCGACAATCGTCGGCCGCCGGGTCTTCGACATGACGGACGGCTGGGACGGGAAGCCTCCGGGTGGGGTCGACCACGTGGTCGTCGTGACGCACCGGCCGAAGCCCGACGGCTGGGACCCCGAGGCGCCGTTCCACTTCGTCGATGGCGTCGAGGCAGCCGTGGCCAAGGCGCAGGAGCTTGCGGGTGACCGCATGGTCGAGGTCGCCGCTGGCGACGTCGGTGGGCAGGTGCTTGCCGCGGGCCTGGTCGACGAGGTGCGCATGGACATCGTGCCCGTCGTGTTCGGGTCCGGCAGGCGCTACTTCGGGTCGGTCCACGCGCAGCACCTGTTGGAGGATCCTGACGTGGTGATCCAGGGCAACCGGGTGCTTCACCTGCGCTATCGGGTGCACCGACGACCGACCTGAGCGGATACGTCTCCCCACTGATCAGCAGGGCCACCGCTGACCTGGGCGTACTCAATCGCGTGTACCTGGCTGCACGAGTCTTACCGACACCCCGACTTCAAATTCTGCGGAGTCCCTGGCCGACCGCCAGCAACAGCTCGCACAGGTTTCACTTCTCGACCAACCAGATACTTAACGCCCGCTATGTTTACTGGCCAGGCCAACAGCGGTAGCCCTCACCGGCTGACAACGGGCGCTGCTGGAGTCTGATAAGGCGGATGGCTGCCCAGGGCGTGTCTGGTCAGCACCGGAGTTGCCAGCCCAGCCGCGACGAGAACAACGGCCAGGGCAATCCATCCCGCAGCTCGTCCGTGGATAAGTAGGAGTGTGAGCACGGCCGGGCCGACCGCCTGCGCCAAACCGTTCACCAGTCCGTTGACTCCCTGATACTGCCCCAGCGCGTCGGGCCTGGCCAGTTCGTAGGCCAGGCCGGCGGCAGCAGTCGCGTGGAACAAGTCGCCGACGGTGTAGACCACGGTGGCGAGCAAGAGCGCAACACTGCCGCCCGTGCCGAGCCAGGCGGATACCGGATAGAGCAGCATCGCCACCGCCAGCACCAAGCCAGCACGACGCATTGCACGGGCGGCCGTCAGGGCGTTCTCCGCCTGCGCGCTGATCCGGACTGTCAGGAGCACCGTCAGGATGGCGTTCGTGACCAGAACCGCCGATACCACCGCCTGGGGCGCCGACGTCTGGGCGGCGATCCACAACGGAAGCACCAGCGTAAGAACGACGCTGTGCAGCGCCATGACCGCGGTCGCGGAGGCGGTGGCCACGGTGGCGGAGCTGGTGCCCGATCCGGATTCGTGGGAGGCCGGCAACCGGCAGGCTATCGCCGCCCGGTACCGGGTCGTGCGCCCGTTCGTCCGGCTGCTGGCCGAGGAGTTGCCGCTGGGTGCGGCGCCGGCCGGCACCGAGTTGCTCGTTGAGATCCGGGCCGGGTTCCCGGGCTGTTGCGCCGGCGGGTGGGTCAGAAGCCGCTGACCGAGGCGGACCTGAACATGGCGTTGGTGCCACCGATGTGGCGGCGGGCCGTGCTGCACAACCCCGCCCTCGATGGCGCCGCTGACCGCGACGCGTACGTGATGTGCCTGCTCACCTTGTTACATGCGGCGCGACATCTTCGCCGACCCGTCGCTGCGCTGGGCCGACCCGCGGGCGAGGCTACTGGACGGTGCCGATTGGAGCGCGCTTCGCGGCGAGGTCCTGGCGGGTCTGGGCTTGACCGCGCCGGTGGAGGAGCACCTGGCCGAGTACGCCACGACGCTCGACGCGGGGTGGCGGCTGCTCGCCCAGCGGATCGAGGAGGCCGGCCCGGACGCCAGCGTGCGGGTGCCCGATGGCGATACCGGCAGGATGCGGTTGTCGGTGCAAACGGTTGGAGAAGCTGGGCGACCCGCCGTCGCTAGTCGACCTGCACCGCCGGGTCGACGCGATGATGCCGATCGTCGACCTGCCCGAGCTGCTGATGGACGTGCACTCCTGGACCGGGATGCTCGACGCGTATACCCACGTGGGTGGGCTGGCCACCCGCATGGAGCAGCTGCCGGTCACGGTCGCCGGGCTGTTGGTCGCCGACGCCTGCAACGTCGGCCTGGTCCCGGTGATCCGTCCGGGCGACCCGGCGCTGACGCGCGACCGGCGCTCGCACGTCGACCAGAACTACGTGCGCCCGGACTCCCACGCCGCAGCGAACGCCCGCCTGGTCGATTACCAGGCCAGGATCGGGATCACCGACCTGTGGGGTGGCGGCCTGGTCGCCTCGGCCGACGGGCTGCGTTTCCGGGTGCCGGTGCAGTCGATCCACGCCGCGCCGAGCCCACGGTTCTTCGGCTACAAGCGAGGCATCACCTGGCTGATCGCGGTCAACGACCGGTTCGCCGGCCTCGGCGCGATCATCGTCACCGGCACCGTCCGCGACAGCCTCTGCATCTTGGACACGCTGCTGAACCTCGACGCCGGGCCCAAGCCGGAGATGGTCGCGACCGACACCGCCAGCTACTCGGACATCCTCTTTGGCCTATTCCGACTGCTGGGCTACCGGTTCTCCCCACGGATCGCCGATGTGGGCGGCACCGGCTTCTGGCGTGCCGACATCCCGGGCCAGCCCGCCGGCGACTACGGCCCGCTGAACGCGATCGCCCGCAACAAGGTCAACCTCGACCGGATCATCACGCACTGGCCTGACATGCTGCGGGTGGCCGGCTCCTTGGTCACCAACCAGGTCCGCGCCTACGACCTGCTGCGCATGCTGACCCGCGACGGCTACCCCACCCCGCTCGGGCAGGCCCTGGCCGAGTTCGGCCGGATCGCGAAGACGCTGCACCTGCTCGCCATGGTCGACCCCGTGGACGAGACCTACCGGCGCACCGTTACCCGGCAGCTGAACATCGGCGAGTCCCGACACTCTCTGGCCCGCAAGATCCTGCATGGGCACCGTGGCGACATCATGCAGCCCTACCGGGCCGGGCAGGAGGACCAGCTCGGCGCGCTCGGGCTCATGCTCAACGCCGTGGTGCTCTGGAATACCCGCTACATCGACCTAGCCGTCAACGTGCTCCGCGGCCAGGGCTACCCGGTCCGGGACGAAGACGCCGCCCGGCTCTCCCCGCTCGGCTACGCCCACATCAACATGTTCGGCCGCTACAGCTTCCCTGCCCCGAGCACCGAGCAGAAACTGCGGCCGCTTCGCGATCCCGACGCCGCCGCAGGTTGACCCGTTGACGTGCCGTGTGGCCCGATTCGGGTTGCGGCCCGCGCTACCACCCGGGCAAGCTTCCCGGATGCCCGCAGCCCACGCGTATCACGACCAGGCCGGTGACTTCTTCGCGGCACACGCCGCCGACGGTCCGCACAACGCCTACACCGACCGGCCGGCCATGCTGACGCTCGCCGGCGACGTTGCCGGTCTCCGGATCCTGGACGCCGGCTGCGGCGGCGGCCACTATGCGGCCGCGTTGGTCGGCCGGGGAGCCGAGGTGGTGGCTGTGGACGGCAGCGCGACGCTGGTCGGGCACGCCCAGGCCTTGCTCGGCGACCGCGCCGAAGTCCAGCAGCACGACCTGGACGCGCCGCTGGCATTCGCGGCCGATGCGTCGTTCGATGGGGTTGTCTGCGCGCTGGTACTGCATCACTTGACCGACCGGGCCCGGTTCCTCGGTGAGGTGCGGCGAGTGCTGCGGCCGGGCGGTTGGTTCCTGCTGTCGACGACACATCCGGTGTCGGACTGGGGGTACTTCGGCGGGTCGTACTTCGATGAGAGCTGGGTCGAGTTCCCTGTGGCCGACGGGATCACCATGCGCTTCCAGCGGATGACCCTTGAGTCTCTGGTGACCGAGGTGCTCGACGCCGGGTTCGTGCTGGAGCGGCTGGTCGAGCCGAGGGCAGTCGAGACGCTGCGCGCTATCAACCCGGAGCGCTACGAGCGGCTGACCGAGCGCCCGAGCTTCGTAGCCCTGCGCCTACGCCGGCCCTGACGACGCTCACTGCAACTCGTACGCCGATACGTGCTCGGTGCAGTCGTTTGAGCAGGAGCGCGCTGCGGGTCAGCGCGAGACCTGGGGGTGCCGACGGCGGTGGCGCGTTCGAGGACGCGGTAGACGGTAGGTCGCGAAACCTCGAACAACTCGGCCAGCTCGGCGATGGTGTGTTCGCCCGCGGCGTGCAGTTTGACCAGGTGGGCCTGCCGCGGACCACGGCACGTCGAGGGGATCCTCGGTCAGGAAGTGACCCAGGAAACGCACTGTCCCGATCTGCAACGCCGCGCCGAGCCGATTGTGCGAGCCGCGTTTGTTCGCCAGGAGGTCCAAGGCAGTGCTGTCGAGCAGGAAGAACCCTTCTAGCTCCGAACGGGTCAGGTCACCGACGAACCGCTCGTACGCGGCTACCTGGTCATCGGACAAGAACTCCACGGGCACAGCGGAACAACGTACGTCGATTTCATCTGCTTGGGCAGACCCCTAACCAAGATCATCGCTACCGCTAACCGCTGTACCGATCTTCCTCAACCCCGGGATCGGGTGGCGTGAACGTTCCCTCCCGTCGCGGTGGCGCTCTGAGAGCGAATGCCCGGCAGGTTGGACCTGGATGCCAGGGGGAGGCCGAGGAATCGGGCGAACTCAACGGCGAGCATGCGGGGGTGTCGCCGCTGGTGGAACGGTGACGTAGACGACCGGAACCCGCGGGCCGGTCATCGGGTTGCCAGCGCGACGGACAGGTCGTGGGCGCGGCCGAGCTGGGTGATGGCAGTCGTCTTGCCGGTGCCTGCGCCGCCGGTGATGATCAGCCCCCGGCGGGCCGATATCTGCCGGCGGTTGAGGATCAGCAGCCTGCGGACGGTCTTGACGACCTCCTGGATGGTTGGGGTGTTCACCACGATCAGGTCGCTGTGGTAGTCCAGCCGGATCAGGACTGGGACGCCGCAGTGAGCTTCGCGATGTCGGGGGCGTAGACGGTCATCCAGTGCGGATGTAGTCGGTAGTAGACCACGTCTTTTTCCCAGTCGAAGGAGTCGTCGCCGTAGAAGTCCTTGAAGTACGCGAGCAGGTCGAGCCAGTCCGCGGCCGGCTCGCCGTCCTGGGGGTTGAGGATCTCCACCTTGCCGTGCGTGAACACGCCCAGGTCCTCACCGCGCATGTGCGCGGCGCTGACGGCGGGCCGCGCCGCGAGATGGCGCGCCTTGGCGGCGTTGCGCGCCGTGCCAAAGTGCCACTTCCCGTGCAGGAAGTGCCCGTCCACACCGCTGATCCGTGGCTCGCCCTTCGCCGTCACGGTGGACAGGGCGAGTGTGCGCATGCCGGTGAGGACCTGGGTGAGCTGCTCCGCGGTCAGTGTGCTTTCAGCCTTGATGATCGAGCGGAGGTGCGAGGTGGAACGGGAGAGAGAGGCGTCAAGGAGGGCCTGAAGCTCTTGGAGATCTTCTGAAGTTTCGCGCATGGAGGTCCTTATCTATCCCATATGTATCCGTGGTGCCCAGTCCGCGCCATCGACGCCGACCGGTGAAGCCATACTCGACCCAAAGGCTGACACCTTGTGTCATATTTCTTTCTCTGTCTTGCGGACATCACCGCCCCGGTAGTCATCGGCAGGACGCCCGGCCATGGATCCCCTAACGGGACGCCAGCACAGACGCCGATGGCCGAGCCCCACACCACCTACCGAGATCCACTGTTTGGCCCCTGGTGTCGCCGTTCCTACCAACACCCCAGTAACGCCCGTAGCGCCGCCGCCAGCCCACGCTCCACGTCGTTTCCCGCCGCTGCCTCCAGACGGTCAACTTCGGCGTCGAGCTGCGGCAGATCCTCACGGCTGAGTACGCCATCTGGCCATGGGGTCAAGCTGACCCAAGATCGGAAGTTGGTTTCCACCGGCCGCATTCATCAACGGCAACAGCTCCTCCACAGACACTTCGAGCAGTAAACCGCGTTCCTTCGCCGCGGCCCACTCTCCGGCGTCAGCGCGGTGGCGCTCACGCCGCTGCGTTCCGGGTAGCACGGCGCAGGCTCTTCGGACGCGGCTGCGGAGGGCCCAGCACCAACAGCAGACCCACCCCGGTGACGCTATGGCATCACCTCTCCCGACCCGCATCAGTTGCGCCGAGCCAGGACAGAAGACCAGCCGGCACCCGACATCCCGTCGAACGGTCGCACATAACAGTCATTATGATGTGCGTCCGATTTGCCCCCTTCGCGACGACTCTTTACTGGTTTATCGTTACCGTTAATCCGGTAATCCACGAGGAGGGGTGCCCGTCCCGTTCCAGCTGAGTTGAGGCAGGGCGTTCAGACGGGTCGGCTCACGCAGCGCAACTGGAACCGAGCGCCCGGACCGCGGTCAAACCCCGCTGACCAGTGTCATGAGTCATTCCCCGCAGCAACAACGCTCTGACAGACTCCGATCGTGACCGCCACCTTCTGGAACCGACCAGCGACGTGGAAGGCGTTCCTGCTGGTCGGGGCCTACCTCGTCTTCTTCCTTGCCGTCGGACAGCTGGTCGGCGTGGTGGCCGGTGACGACATCGACAAGGACAACGTGCTCGCCGACCCGGCCAGCATCTTCCTCGCCCTGGTGCTGCCCATCGCGATCGGCGCGGCCGCCCTCATCGTCTTCGCCTGGCGGGTGGGCTGGCTCCGGGCCATCTTCGGACCTCAACCGATCCGCGGCCGTGGCTGGATGTGGATCGGGCCGGTGCTGGCGCTCCTCGCGGTCGTCGGCCATGTCGGGGCCACCAACTGGAGCAACTGGAGCGGTCAGCAGATCGCGCTGATCGCTCTTCTCGGTCTGTGCGTCGGCGTCGCGGAAGAGCTGGCCACCCGCGGACTCGCCGTCAAGATGTTGCGCGACGCCGGACACGGCGAACGGTTCGTCGCGATCGTGTCGTCTCTGCTGTTCGCCCTCATGCACTCGGTCAACCTGCTCTCCGGCATGCGGCTCTCGACCGTCGCGAGCACGATCGTCTACACCTTCTGCTTCGGCATCTGCATGTACCTGGTCATGCGCGTGACCGGCACGATCTGGGCCGCCATCATCCTGCACGGCATCACCGACCCGACGACGATCCTGTCCAGCGGTGGCATCGACCAGGCCGTCAACGCCGGCGGAACGGACGGCTGGTCGGCGCTCACGGGTCTCGCCACGATCGGGTTCATGCTGTTCGCCGTCGTCGCGATGTTCTTCATCCGCGGCAACGCGACCGCCAAGCCGGCGATCAACGCCTGAACAGGCACCACGCGGTGTGGGACGCCGCCCCTGAAGCACGCCGCCACGCCTGGTCGACGTACCCGCTGGCTACCATGCTGCCATGATCGAGGAACTGGTCCGGGCGGCCGGAGCCGGCGACGACGCCGCGCTCGAGGAACTGAGCGAGATCGCCGCCGCCGAGCCGGCACGCCTCGCCGGACACCTGAGCCTGCTGCTCGACGCGGGCGTACTGTGGCCGCCGACCTTGTATCGCGGCGCGACCGGAGACGTGGTCCGCCGGATCGTCGACGACGTCGACGCTGGCCAGTCCCCCCTCCGGCTCAACCATCTGCTGCTCATCCTCGCGCACTCCGGCGACCCGCGCGCCGAGCAGGCCCTGCGGCGATGGCAGGAGCAGCCGCCGGCCGGTGCCGACAGACTGCACGTCGGGGCGCTGGCCTACGCCCACCAGGCCGGTTGGACGGTCGCTCCCGACGGCAGCCGCCGGGAGCTGTGCGCACCCTCGGCGTACCGATTGGTCATGAACGAGGTGCCACGGCCCGCCGGCGACCCCACCTGTCCGTGGTGCGCCTCCCCGCTGTGGACCATCGCCGACCTCGACACCGACGCCCCCGAGGTGGGCGAGGTCCTGGCCCACACCGGCTGGGCCGGCCGGCTGAGAATCGTGACCTGCCACCTCTGCGCCTGCTACACCACGCTGTACTGCCAGGTCACGACCGACGGCGACGCCGTCTGGTGGACGGGCAACAGCCGCCCGGATTGGGCGCCGGCCACCACCGAGCCGGAGGACCCGCCGGCCGTGCTTCCCGCCGTCGGCCCCCGCCGGGCCACGCCGTTCGAGGCCAGCGCGTGGCACGAGGGCGGCTCCACCCTGGGCGGCCATCCCGACTGGATCCAGGACGCCGAGCACATCGACTGCCCCGCCTGCCGCCAGCCGATGGACTATCTCGGCCTGGTCGGCGGAGCCGACGTGGACTTCGGCGAGGGCGCCTACTACCTGCACCTGCACGCGCCCTGCGGCGTCGCGGCGGTGAACTACCAGCAGAGCTGACCGCAGCGCGCTCGCGGTGCCCCCTGCGGCCCGATCGGCGTCGGTACGGTGAGGTGATGACGACGGAACCCACGGTGCTGATCTCGGCCGACATGGAGGGAATCTCGGGGATCGTCCACCCGACCGAGACGAATCCGGGTGGCTACGACTACGAGCGTGCCCGCAGGCTGATGACGGCCGAGGTGAACGCGGCCATCCTTGGTGTGCTCGACGCGGAGCCTGACGCCGACGTGCTGGTGGCGGACGCGCACGGGCCCTTCCGCAACATCCTGCCCGAGGAACTCGACCGCCGGGCGCGACTCGTCCGCGGCAGGCCCCGCCCCCTGAGCATGGTCGCCGGCCTCGAGATGGGCGCCGACGCGCTGCTGCTCGTGGGGTACCACGCGCGCGCCGGTGCGGGACCGGCGGTGCTGGCCCACACCATGAGCGACGCGGTGCTCGACGTACGCCTCAACGGGCGGCCGGCGGGCGAGATCGGCCTCAACACCGCCGTCGCGGGGCACTTCGGCGTGCCCGTGGTGCTGCTCAGCGGTGACGACGTCGCGTGCGCCGAGCTGCGCGACCTGGTCCCCGACGCGGTGACCGTCGAGGTGAAGTGCGCGCTGGGCCAGGCAGCGGCGGTGACGCTGCACCCCGGTGAGGCCCAGGAGCGCCTTCGGCGGGCAGCCGCCACGGCGGTGGCACGGCGTGCCGAGGTGCCGCCGCTGACCCTCGCCGGGCCCGTCGACGTCGAGGTCGACCTGTACAGCCCGACGACCGTGGACCAGGCGACGCTGGTGCCCGGTTTCGCCCGCGCTCCCGGCGCGCGTACGGTGACGTTCACCGGCCAGGACATGGTCGAGGTGTACCGGGGGGTGCAGCTGCTGGTGCAGCTCGGCCAGATCAAGCCCGGCTGACCTCTCGCCCGTCAGCGGTGGTCGTTCTCCTTCAGCTCGATGACCCACGCGCGGCGCTCGGCGATCTTGCCGTCGCGCATGACGAACACCTCCGCCATCGACATGCGCATCTCCTCGCCGGTGTCGCGCCGCACCGAGCCGACCAGCTCCGCCATCACGGTGTCGCCCTGCTCCACCATGCGTACGACCTCCAACCGGGGCGGCGGCACGAAGCCCGGCCCCTCGATCGCGGCGTCGTACGCCTCCTTGCCCTTCAGGTGGAAGGCGCCGTAGACCGTCCACTCGATGTCGTCGGTGAGGCAGGACAGGATCTGCGCGTGGTCGTTCTTCCGGAAGCCGTCCAGGTAGGTCTCGACGGTCTGCGTGTTACGCGACATCGCGCGGTGTCCCCTCGTCTCGGCGAGCCTGCCCGACGGCAGACCTGCCGAAACTAACCCCGGGGTGTGACGGCCGGTGCGTGGGACGCGCCGGCCGCCACGAAACTCAGGACGAGCCCCGCCGGGACCGGTGGTTGGCGTGCTTGCGGGCTGCGAAGTCGTACGCCTCGGCCAGCAGTTGCCGCACCGTGTCCACGCTCGCCTCGCCGGGGTTCACGACACACACCCAGTGCTGCGGGGCGTAGACCGGATGCGGCAGCACGGTGTCCGGCACCGAGTGGTCGACGTCCGGCCCGTGCCCCTGCGGAAACAGCGCCCCGTACGCCGAGCGGGTCAGCCCGACGTTGAGCCGCCACGCACCCGGTCGGCCCAGGTCGGAGGCGTCGTCGTAGTGGTCACCGGTCACGATCGTCGCGAACGGCATCTGTCGCTCGGCGGGCAGGTCCCGCCCGGGGTCGTAGATGTAGAAGGTGTCCCCGTTCGCCTCCAGGGCGTTCACCCCGTCGAAGGTCTCGCAGATGTACCGCTTCATGTCCCCCACGTCCATGCCTCGATTTTTTCATTGAAATGCTGTTGAGGCTTACGCCGGTTTTCGGCCGCCAGTAGGCGGCGAACCCTCAAATCCGGGCACAACCGGGTCGCGCACGGCAACCCACGACGATCGGAGCGGACTCCGTCCCGCGACCCGGACCGGTCGCGGGACGGAGTCGCCTGCCGTCAGCCGATGCCGTCGAGGACGGGAATGAGCTGCTCCTCCTCGTACGTCAGATGGGCCTCCAGCTCGGTGCTGAGACGCTCGACCTCCCGGCGGGCCTCGTCGGGGTCGGCGTCGGGGTCGCCGACCACCTGCTGGAGGCGTTCGACGAGGGCCGCGATGCGCTGGTGCTCCTCGCGTAGCCGGGCCAGCGCCGGGGCGAGGTCCGGCCGTTGCCCCTCCAGGCCGGCGAACATGCCGTCGTCCTCGTTGCGGTGGTGGTGGTGCAGGCCGTGGCAGAAGGTCAGGCAGTTCACCCGCAGCTGCGCGCCCAGGCCCGGGCCCGAGCGGGCGACCTCGTCGCGGATCAGCGCCAGCTCCCGGCGGAACGCGTCGTGGACGAGTTTGAGCGCCGCACCCCAGGACGCCGCCTCCGGCGGCCCGCCCGCCACCTGGTGCAACGCCACCACGGGAATGATCCGCGCGGTCTTCGCCTGGTACGCGGCCCAACCGGGGTCGGCCTCCACGGCCCGGGCGAAGATCTCGTCGCGTTCGGCGCCGGCCAGCACGACCGCGTGGGCCTGGTAGGTGAAGACCCCGTCCTCGACGGTGGCGAGCGGGTCGGCGAGGAGGTTGTGGTACCAGTCCGGGTGTCTCGGGCCGCCCCCGGCCGAGGCGATGACGAGGATGCGTTCGCCGTCGGGCAGGTAGCCGACCGGAGTTGTGTGCGGGGTGCCGGAACGGGCCCCGGTGGTGGTGAGCAGGATCAGCCGGCCCCCCTCGAAGGGACCCCCGACCCGGCCGTGGTTGGCGCGGAACTCGGCGATGATCTGCTGGTTGAAGTCGTTGGGCAATGCTCTGCTCTCTGCTCGGGCAGGGATGTGCGGCCACGATGGATCGCCCGCCCGGCGACCGGTGGCGGCGAGGATGCGGATACGCCGGACGACCGGCGTGGACGGTGGAAGCGCGCTGCGGTGGACGTGGCGTCGACACCGGCAATCGCGGGAACGGCGGGCCACGGGCCCGCCCCCGGCTCACCTGACGGCCGGGTGCCCTGTCCGCTCGTGGCCCATGGCCGACCCGGCAGTCACGGATCCGACCGTAGTGCGGGTGACGACGGCTGGCAAGCGTCATCTGGTTGCGGCAGCGGTGGCGCGGTGGCACGGTCGGGAGATGCCCGAGCTGACCGGCGTCGACGTGGACCGCGCCGTGACCGAGATGACGGCCGTCCTCGGCCCGCACACCGGGCGGGACTGGGGCGTGCCGGCGGGCGGGCTGGACTGGAGCTGCTGGACCACCGCCGCGCACGTCGCGCACGACCTGCTGGCGTACGCCGGCCAGGTGAGCGGGCGACCCGACGACGGCTACCTGCCGTTCGACCTGGCCGTCTCCCCCGCCGCCGGCCCGGCCGAGGTGCTACGGGTCGTCGTCGCCTGCGGCGGCCTGCTGCGGGCGGCCGTCGACGCTGCCCCGCCGGAGACGCGGGCCTGGCACTACGGGCCCTGCGACCCGGCGGGCTTCGCGGCGATGGGGGTGGCGGAGACGCTGCTGCACACCGACGACATCGCCCGCGGCCTCGGGGTGTCCTGGCAGCCGCCGCAGCCACTGAGCGCCGCCGTGGTGCGGCGCCTCTTTCCGGACGCGCCCGCCGGGCCCGCGCCGCAGGTGCTGCGGTGGCTGACCGGCCGTGGTGAACTGCCCGGCCGCCCCCGGCGCACGTCCTGGTCGTGGCGGGCGGCGGTGGACTGACCGAGGGCTACGCCACCCGGCGGCGCCAGGGCGGTCGCCAGCCCCGCCGGCGCGGCGCAGCCGCCGGGGCCGGGACCGGGATCGCGGCGGCGGTGGTCTGCCGCTCGTCCCGCCAGCGGCGGACCACCTCGTCGGCGTTGACCGGGCGCACCGCGACCCGGGGCCCGGTGGGCGTACGCAGCCACGAGAGGATCTGGGCGTTGAGGTCGGCGACGAACGCGCGCACGGACTCCTCGGTCGGCAGGTCCCGCACCTCGTCGGGCACCTGTTCGATGCGGCGGCGCAGTTGCAGCGGCGTCGGCAGCAGCAGGTCGGTGGGGAGCTTCTCCCGCTCCAGGAAGCTCTTGATCCACCACGACTCGTCGTACGGCTGGCCGCGACCGGGGATCGGCTTGCCCATGCCCGGCAGGTCGTCGAACTCCCCCTGCTTCTGCGCCGCGCGGATGCGCGCCTCGACCGTCGCTTCCCAGCTGTCCACCTGCCGACACCTCCCCCGGACCCCACGGTAACGCGGCCACCGCGTCGGGGCCGACGGAAGACGTCAGCGCCCCGACCCGGCCGGGCATTCCCGGTCTGACCGGGCCCAGTGGGCGTGCCGGTGACCGTCGCGGGGGAACGGCGGGCGGGCCGGCAGCACCTCCTGGAAGACGTAGCCGGCCTTCTCCGCGACGCGGCAGGACGCGGGGTTGTCGATCTGGTGCAGCAGGTCCAACCGCCGCAGGCCGGCGAACCGGGCGAACGCCCAGTCGGTGACCGCGCTCAGGGCGTGCGGGGCGACGCCCCTGCCCCGCGCGGGCGCGGCGGTCCAGTAGCCGACCTCGGCGTCCCCGCCGCCTTCGGTGACGTTCTTGAGGACCACCTGCGCCACCAGGGTCTCGCCGACCGGGTGCTGCTCCAGCACGGCGAAGCAGAACCGGTGGCCGTCGTCCCAGTCCCGGTGTGCCGCGGCCAGGAACCGGCGCGCCTCGGCGGTCGTGGTCACCGGCGCCCGGGTCCAGCGCAGCAGCACCGGGTCGCGGTACGCGGCGATCAGGGCGTCGGCGTCGTCGTCGCGCCAGGGACGCAGCAGGAGCTCCGGCAGGGTCGCAGTGGCGGGGGCGTGCAGCATCGGCCCAGTGTGCCCAACGTCGTGTCGACCGTGGGGGCGCGCGGCACGCCGGCACGGGTCGGCGGCGCGGCGGCGTACGGCGTAGGGTCGGCGCGAGCATCGGCAACGGGGGGAACCATGGTCGGTACGGGTGCACTGGTGGGCATCGCGCTGGTGGCGCTGGGGATGGTGTTGACCCCCGGGCCGAACATGGTCTACCTGGTGTCCCGGTCGGTGACGCAGGGCCGGCGGGCGGGGCTGGTGTCGCTGCTGGGCGTCGCCGCCGGGTTCGGCATCTACCTGGCCGCTGCGGTCGCCGGCATCGCCACGGTGTTCGTGCTGGTCCCGGCCCTCTACACGGCGGTCAAGCTGGCCGGCGCGGCGTACCTGCTGTGGCTGGCCTGGCAGGCGCTGCGACCGGGCGGGCAGTCACCGTTCGCCCCGGCGCCGCTGCCGCCGGACCCGGCCCGGCGGCTGTTCACCATGGGCCTGGTCACCAACCTGCTGAACCCCAAGATCGCGATTCTCTACGTGTCGCTGCTGCCGCAGTTCATCGACCCGGCCCGTGGCCACGTGGCGGCGCAGAGCCTGCTGCTGGGGCTGACCCAGATCGCGGTGGCGCTGACGGTGAACGCGCTGATCGTGCTCAGCGCCGGCGCGCTCGCCGGGTTCTTCGCCCGCCGGCCGCTGTGGCTGCGGGTGCAGCGACTCGTGATGGGCACGGTGCTGGCGGGGCTGGCGGTGCGGATCGCCGCCGACCGTTCCCGCGCCGCCGTCGCCATGCCCTGACCGCCAGCCCTACCCCTGACCAGCGGGCCCGCCCCGACAGCGCGGCGGGCGGCGACGGGAGGTTCGCGAGGACGGGTCAGCCGCCCTGGCGACCCGGGTCGCCAGGGCGGCCGGCGCCGGTCTCCCGGAGCACGGCCGCGCCCCCGGCGGGCAGGTGCACCTCCGTGTCGGCCGTCGCGCCGGTGAGCAGGTCGACCCCGGCCGCCGGGACCCGCTGCGGCCGGTCGGTGTGGTTGAGCAGGAACAGCCAGCTCGCCCCGACGGCGCGGCGGCGGACCGCCTCGACCCCGGCCGGGGCCGCCGGGCAGACGGGTGTCGCGCCGGCCGCTCGCGCCGCCCGCGTCACCAGTCGACGGTAGGTGGCGTCGTCGGGTCGGGTGGACAGGTACCAGGCCGTGCCGGCGCCGCTGCGGTGGCGGGTGACCGCCGGCAGCCCCGCGAGCGGGCCACCTGCGTAGAAGGCGACCGGCTCCGCGCCGGCGAGGCGTACCGTCTCGGCCCAGAGGCGACCGGTCCCGGCGTCGGACAGCGGCACCGTCTCGCCGTCGGCGAGGGGGTGGAACTCCTCGACCCGTACGCCCAGCACCTCACGGAACGCCCCGGGGTGACCGCCGAGCCGGACGCGGGCGTGCTCGTCGGCGACCCCGCTGAGCCACGTCACCAGCAGGTGACCGCCGCCGTCGACGTACGCGCGCACCCAGTCGGCGGTGGCGTCGGAGGCCAGGTAGAGGGCTGGCAGCACCAGCAGGCGGTACCCGTCGAGCCGGTCGCCGGGCAGCACGATGTCGGTGCCGAAGCCGGCTCGCCACAGCGCCCGGTGCGCCGCCGACACCTCGTCGCGGTGGTCGAGTCGCGGCGACGGCATCCCCGGGTGGCCCAGGGCCCAGCCGCTCGCGGCGTCCCAGGCGATCGCGACGGCGGCGTCGACCGTGCCGTCGACCTCCGAGATCCGCTCCAGCGTCGCGCCGAGGTCGACGGCCTCCCGGAACACGCGGGTGTCGGGGCCGGCGTGCGGCACCAGCGCGGAGTGGAAACGTTCCGCCCCGCCGGCCGGGGCCCGCCACTGGAAGAACATCGCCCCCCGTGAGCCGCGCGCGACGTGGGAGAGGCTGTGCCGGGCCATTCGGCCGGGCTCCTTGGTGTGCATCCGGCCGCCGCTGTGGATCTGGTTGGGGGCGCTCTCCATCAGCAGCCACCGCGCCGGGTGGCCGACGTCGCCGGCGCCGTGCCGCGCCCAGCCCCGGGCCAGGTCGGCGGCGAGGGCGGTCTGCTCCTCCGCGCCGCCGTCGGTGGCGTCCGGGTAATGGTCGATCGCCACCAGGTCCACCTCGGCGGCCCAGCGGGCGTGGTCGACCGGCACCCAGTCGCCGAGGACGTGGTTGGTGGTGATTGGGATCGCCGGCTTGGCCGCCCGCAGCAGGTCGCGCTGCTCGGCGTACGCGGCGAGCAGGGTGTCCGACCAGAAGCGGCGGAAGTCCAGCAGGTGCCCCGGGTTGGCCAGGTACTGCGTGGCGCGGGGCGTGTCGACCTGCGCCCAGTCGGTGTAGTGCTGGCTCCAGAAGCTGGTGGCCCAGGCGGCGTTGAGCGCGACCAGGTCGCCGTGCCGGTCGGCCAGCCAGCGCCGGAACTCCCGGGCGGTGTGCGGGCAGTGGCAGGTGGTGCCGTACTCGTTGTGCACGTGCCACAGCGCGAGGGCCGGGTGGTGGGCGTAGCGGTCGGCGAGGGCGGCGGCGATGCGCCGGGCGGCGGCCCGGTAGGCGGGCGCGGCGGCGCAGTAGGTGTCCCGGCTGCCGTGGTGCAGGCGTACGCCGTCGGCGGTCACCGGCAGGGCGTCGGGGTGGGCCAGCGA
>NZ_WAAS01000019.1:0-48066 GCF_008806585.1 Micromonospora sp. AMSO12t | reverse complement strand
ACGCCGCCGCCGACGGGTGGGCTGCCCCGGCACGCGCTGATCGGCTACCTGCACGCCAGCTTCGCCAACGGCTCGGGCTACCTGCGGATGGCCGACGTGCCCGCCGACTGGGACATCATCAACCTCGCCTTCGGCGAACCCACCACGGTCACCTCGGGCGACATCCGGTTCCAGCTCTGCCCGGCGGCCGAGTGCCCGGGCGTCGAGACCGAGGCCGAGTTCATCGCCGCGATCCGCGCCAAGCAGGCACAGGGCAAGAAGGTGCTGCTCTCCATCGGCGGGCAGAACGGCCAGGTCCAGCTCACCACGACCGCAGCCCGGGACACCTTCGTCCGGTCGGTGGCGGCCATCATCGACCGGTACGGCCTAAACGGGCTCGACATCGACTTCGAGGGCCACTCGCTCTACCTGAACACCGGCGACACCGACTTCCGCAACCCGACCACGCCGTTGATCGTCAACCTGATCTCCGCGATCCGCACCCTCAAGCAGCGGTACGGGGCGGGCTTCGTGCTCACGATGGCGCCGGAGACGTTCTTCGTCCAGCTCGGCTACCAGTACTACGGTTCGGGCCCGTGGGGCGGGCAGGACCCGCGCGCCGGGTCGTACCTGCCGGTGATCCACGCGCTGCGCAACGACATCACCGTGCTGCACGTGCAGGACTACAACTCGGGGCCGATCATGGGGCTCGACAACCAGTACCACACCATGGGCAGCGCGGACTTCCACATCGCGATGACCGACATGCTGCTCGCCGGCTTCCCCGTCGCCGGCAACGCCGACCGCGTCTTCCCGCCGCTGCGTGAGGACCAGGTGGCCTTCGGCGCCCCCTCCTCCCCCAGCGCCGGCAACGGCTACCTCGCCCCGGCCGGGGTGCAGGCCGCGGTGACCTGCCTGGTGAAGGGGCAGGGCTGCGGCCCCTACACCCCGCGCAGCGGCACCAACCCCGCCCTCCGGGGCCTGATGACCTGGTCGATCAACTGGGACCGGTTCTACGCCTGGGAGTTCCGCCTGAGCCACGGCCCGTTCCTGCGGTCGCTGCCCTGAGCCGGTGCCGCCGCCCGGGTCACCCGGCCCGGGCGGCGGCACGGCCACCGACTCCGGCGGTTGCCTGCCGCCCGCAATCCGGTTGCGCCGGGGGCCGGCCCGGTCCACGCTGCCCTCGCGGGGCGACGGGCCGCACTGGCCGCCCGACACAGGTCGTCCCCGGTGGTACGTCCCGCACATCGGGGCCGGACCGCCGGGCCGCCCCCGGGCGGGCGCTGCGGCATCGGGGGACGGGGAGGCGGAGTGCGGAGCATCGGTGACCTGGCGCCCGGGACCGACGCGCGGACGGTGGTGCTCGTCGAGGGGCCGAGCGACCGGGTCGCCCTGGAGACCCTCGCCGCGCGCCGCGGCCGGGACCTCGGCGCCGAGGGCGTACGGGTGGTGGCCATGGGCGGCGCGACGAACGTCGGCCACTTCCTCGACCAGCTCGGCCCAGCGGGACGCGGCCTGCGGTTGGCGGGCCTCTACGACGAAGCCGAGGAGGGCTACTTCCGGCGCGGGCTGGAACGCTGCGGCTTCGGCGTTGACCTGTCCCGGGCCGACCTGACGGCCCTCGGGTTCCACGTCTGCGTGGCCGACCTGGAGGACGAACTGATCCGGGCGGTCGGCGTCGCCGGGGTGCGGGCGGTGCTCGCCGCCGAGGGCGAGCTGCGCTCGTTCGACCTGTTCCAGCGGCAGCCGGCGCAGCGGGGTCGGGCCGTCGAGGCGCAGCTGCGCCGGTTCCTCGGCACCCGGTCCGGCCGCAAGAGCGCGTACGCGCGGCTGCTGGTGCAGGCGTTGGAGCCGGACCGGGTGCCCCGCTCACTCGACGCGGTGCTCGCCGGCGTCTGACCGGAAGCCGCGCCACTCGGGCGCCAGCACCGACCACACCTCGATGTCGATCCGTCCGGACGGGCCGGGATAGACCTGGCGCAGCGTCCCGTCGTGACGCATGCCGAGCCGCCGGGCGGTGGCGATGCTGCGGGTGTTGTCCGGCTTGGTGCGCCACTCGACGCGGTGGATGCCGCGCTCCCGTACCGCCCAGTCGACGAGCCGGCCGACCGCCCGGCTGACCAGCCCGTGCCCCTCGCCGGCGGGCTCCAGCCAGCAGCCCGCCTCGCAGACGCCCCTGGCGGCGTCGAACGAGACCAACATGACTCCGCCGACCAGCTCGCCCCGCCGCCAGATGCCCCAGATGCCGCCGGCGTCGCGCGCCCACAGGTCCGCGTAGCGCTGGAGCACGGCCCGGGCACCGGCCAGGTCGTCGACCAGGAACGAGGGCGACACCCAGGGCGCGATGTGCGTACGGGCCCGGTCGAGGTGGGCGAGGAACTCCTCGGCCCGCCAGGGCTCCAGGGGACGCAGTTCCACGTCCTCGGTCAGGGACAGGGCGAACACGGTGACCTCCGATGCAGACGGTTGAGCGGGCAATGTACCGCTATACACCCCGGGTATACGCGGTGTGTATAGTCGCCGGCATGTCGATCGGACAGACCTTCCTGGGCCTCCTCGAGGCCACCCCCCGCCACGGCTACGACATCAAACGCCTCTACGACGAGCGCTTCGGTCACGCCCGTCCGCTCGCGTACGGGCAGGTCTACGCCACCCTGTCCCGGCTGCTGCGTGGCGGCCTCGTCGAGGTGGAGGCGGTGGAGCCCGGCGAGGGCCCGGAACGCAAGCGGTACGCGATCACCGAGGCGGGCGTCACCGACGTGGCGCAGTGGCTGGCCCGGGCCGAGAAACCCGAGCCGTACCTGCAGAGCACCCTCTACACCAAGGTGGTGCTGGCCCTGCTGACCGGCCGCCCCGCCGCCGACGTGCTCGACGTGCAGCGCGCCGAGCACCTGCGGATGATGCGCGAGCTGACCCGCCGCAAGCGCGACGGCGACCTCGCCGAGCAGCTGGTCTGCGACCACGCGCTGTTCCACCTGGAGGCCGACCTGCGCTGGCTGGAGCTGACCGCCGCCCGCCTCGACGAGCTGGCCGCGACGGTGCGCTCGTGAGCGCCCCGCTGCTCCTCGCCGAGGACCTGCACCGCTCGTTCGGCCCGACCCGGGCGCTCGCCGGGGCGAGCATGCGCGTCCACCCGGGCGAGGTGCTGGCCGTGATGGGCTCGTCGGGCTCCGGCAAGTCCACGCTACTGCACTGCCTCGCCGGCATCGCCCGGCCCGACTCCGGCCGGGTCCGCTACGCCGGCCGTGACCTCGCCACCCTGAGCGACGCCGAGCGCAGCGCGCTGCGCCGCGAGGAGTTCGGCTTCGTCTTCCAGTTCGGCCAGCTCGTACCGGAGCTGACCTGCCTGGAGAACGTCGCGCTGCCGCTGCGGCTGGGCCGGGTCGGTCGGCGCGAGGCGGAGCGGCGGGCCGCCGAGTGGCTGGACCGCCTGGAGGTCGCCGAGGTGGCCGGCAAGCGGCCCGGCGAGGTCTCCGGCGGGCAGGGGCAGCGGGTGGCGGTCGCCCGGGCACTGGTCACCCGGCCACGGGTGGTCTTCGCCGACGAGCCGACCGGCGCCCTCGACTCGCTCAACGGCGAGCGGGTCATGCGGCTGCTCACCGCCGCCGCCCGGGACACCGGGGCGGCCGTGGTGCTCGTGACGCACGAGGCGCGGGTCGCCGCGTACTCCGATCGGGAGGTCGTGGTCCGCGACGGCCGCACCCGGGACCTGGAGGTGGCGGCGTGACGCGGCTGCGCGACCGCGCGGCCGACCTGGTCATGGGCGCCCGGATGGCGTTCACGGGCGGTCGGGACGGCTGGCTGCGGGCGGTGCTCACGGCGGTGGGCGTCGGGGTGGGGGTGGCGATGCTGCTGCTCGCCGCCGCGGTGCCCGGCGCGCTGGACGCCCGGCAGGCGCGCGGCGACGCCCGCGACGACCTGCGGATGGGCGAGAAGATCCCGGCCGCCGCGAACACCGTGCTGATCCGCCAGACCGACACCGAGTTCCGGGGGCAGCCGGTGCGTGGCCGGGTGCTGCGGCCCGAGGGGCCGGCCGCGCCGGCGCCGCCCGGGGTGGCCGCGCTGCCCCGGGCCGGCGAGGTGCTGGTCTCCCCCGCCCTGCGCGACCTGCTCGGCTCCGCCGACGGCGCGCTGTTCGCCCCCCGTCTCGGCGGGGCCACGGTCACCGGCGTCATCGCCGACGAGGGGCTGGCCGGCCCCCGCGAGCTGGCCTACTACCTGGGCAGCGACACCCTCGCCGCCGACGACGCGACCCGGCTGGACGCGTTCGGTGGCGGGCTGCCCGGCGAGGCCTTCGACCCGGTGCTGGTGGTGCTGGTGGTCGTCATCTTCGTGGTCCTGCTGCTGCCCATCGCGGTGTTCCTCGGCGCGGCCGTGCGATTCGGCGGTGAGCGGCGCGACCGGCGGCTGGCCGCGCTGCGGCTGGTGGGCGCCGACGCCGCGATGGTCCGCCGGATCGCCGCCGGGGAGGCCGCCGCCGGTGCCCTGCTCGGCGTCGCGGCCGGCGGCGTGCTCTTCGCGCTCGGCCGGCAGGTGGTGCCGCTGGTCACCCTCCTGGACCTCAGCGTGTACGCCGCCGACGTGCGCCCGCCGCTGCCGCTGGTGGCGGCCGTCGCGCTGGCGGTGCCGGCGCTCGCCGTCGTGGTGACGCTGGTGTCGATGCGCGCCGTGCTGGTCGAGCCGCTCGGGGTGACCCGGCGGGCGACGCCCGTGCGCCGGCGGCTGGTGTGGCGGCTGCTGCTGCCGGCCGCCGGGCTCGGGCTGTTGCTGGCCGGCGCCGCCGGAATCGCGCCGCTGGGCAGCGAGCGGCAGACCGCGGCCGGCGCCGTGCTCCTGCTGGTCGGCGTGGTCACCCTGCTGCCCTGGCTCACCGACCTGCTGGTACGCCGGCTGCGCGGCGGCCCGGTCGCGTGGCAGCTCGCGGTGCGCCGCCTCCAGCTCGACAGCGCCGCCTCCGCACGGCTGGTCAACGGCATCGCGGTCGCCGTGGCGGGCACCATCGGCTTGCAGATGCTCTTCGCCGGGGTCGCCGGCCGGTTCACCTTCGACACCGGCCAGGACACCTCCCGGGCCCAGGTGCAGGTGCAGTTCTTCCCGCGGTCGGACGCGGCGGCGGGGCTGGACCGGCTGGCCGGCGCGCCCGGGGTCACCGCCAGCCACGCCACCCTGACCACCCAGGTCACTGCGGCGGGTGGGGGGTACGCCACGCTGCGGATCGGCGACTGCGCGGCGCTGGCCGAGTTCGCCGGGCTCGACCGGTGCGCCGACGGCGACGTGTTCCTGGTCCGCGATTCCGAGGGCCAGTCCGCCGGCATCCGGCCGGGCGGCACGGTCGCGGTCAGCGGGGTGACCTGGCAGGTCCCCCGCACCGCCCGCGAGGCGCCCGTGCGCGACGACCCGTCCGGCTACCGGCAGGGCGGCGTGCTGGTCACCCCCGGCGCGGTCGACGCCGCCCGGTTGGGGCCGCTGGGTGCGGAGGCGTACCTGCGCCTCGCGCCGGGCCAGCCGGACGCGGTGGAGCACGTCCGCAACGCCGCCCTCGGGGCCGACCCGTACGCCTCCGTGCTCACGCTGACCGGGGAGCGCCGGGCCACGCAGTTCGTCAACGTCCAGCGCGGCCTCTACGTCGGCGCGGTGGTCACCCTGCTGCTGATCGGGGCCAGCATGCTGGTCGGCGTGCTGGAGCAGCTGCGGGAGCGCCGCCGGCTGCTGGCGATGCTGGTCGCGGTGGGCACCCGGCGCTCCACGCTGAGCTGGTCGGTGCTGTGGCAGAGCGCCGTGCCGGTGGTGATCGGGCTCGCCCTGGCGGTGGTGTTCGGCCTCGGCCTCGGCGCGGCGCTGCTGCGCATGGTGCAGACGCCGGTGACCGTCGACTGGCCGGCGCTGGGCATCTCCACCGGCCTCGGGGCGGCGGTCGTGCTGCTGGTCACCGGGCTCAGCCTGCCGGTGCTGTGGCGGCTCACCCGCCCGGACGGCATCCGTACGGAGTGATCCTCCGCCGGGTGCACCGCGGGTGTGCCCGGCGGCGGCGCCGGCCGGGCGGCTACGGCGGCTCGACGCGGGCGAGCAGCTCGGCGAGGTGCACGGCCCGTACGGCCGACCGGCGCCGGCGCAGCCCCGTGCGCAACTGGCGCAGGCAGCCCGGGTTGACGGCCACCACCAGATCGACGCCGGCGGCCTCGATCTCGTCGAGCTTCGCGTCCAGGATCCGCCGGGAGTCCTTCGGCCGCAGCAGCGAGTACGTGCCGGCGGCGCCGCAGCAGGCGGCTGCCGACGGCAGCTCGACGTAGTCGGCGACCTGGCGCAGCAGCGTCCGGGGCTCGGCGAAGACGCCGAGGCCGTTGCGCAGGTGGCAGGAGTCCTGGAGGGTGACCCGGGCGCGTCGGCTGCCCACCCGCAGTTCCGCCCCGGCGGGCCGGTCGGCGAGCCAGGTGGACAGCTCGCGCACCCGGTCCCGGCCGAGTACGGAGGCGAGGTGCGCGGCGCAGCCGCCGGAGGTGGTGACGATGGTGCCCGGCAGGTCCGCGCCGAGCCGCTCGGCCAGCCGCTCGCCCCCGGCCAGGTCGCCGTTGTGCGCGTGCAGCGCGCCGCAACAGCCCTGACCGGTGGGGACGGCCAACTCGGGGGCGAGCGCGCGCGCCGCCCGGCTGACCGCCGGGTAGAGGCCCCGCTCGACGCAGCCCAGCATGAGCTGCGCGCCCGCCCCGCCTGCGGCACCCGCCACTGCTCCAGCAGGCTGCCGTACTCCACCCCGGCCGGGCAGACCGGCTCGCAGGCCCGGCAGCCCAGGCAGAACGAGGACTGCTCGGCGAGGGTGCCGTCGTCCGGGGGCAGGGTGCCGTCCTGCAACGCCCGCATCAGCGTGATCCGGCCGCGCGGCGAGGACGCCTCGTCGCCGGTCATCGCGTACGTCGGGCAGGCCGGCAGACAGAACCCGCAGGAGATGCAGCGGGACAGCTGCTCCGGGTCGAACACGTCGCCGGTCATGATCCCAGCTTTCCGGGGTTGAGGATGCCCGCCGGGTCGAAGGCGCTCTTGATCCGGCGCAGCAGGGCGAGCTGGTCCTCGCCGAGGCGGGCGGCGAGGAACGGCAGTTTCGCCGCCCCCACCCCGTGCTCGCCGGTGATCGTGCCGCCGAGGTCGATGGCGGCGGCGAAGACGTCGGCGAAGGCCGCCTCGGCCCGGCGTACCGCGTCGTGGTCCTCGGCCGAGTCGAGCACGCAGGTGGGGTGCAGGTTGCCGTCGCCGGCGTGGCCGAAGGTGGCGATGGCGACGTCGTGCCGGGCGGCGATGGCGTCGATCCGGTCGACCATCTCGGCGATGCGCGGCCGGGGCACGGTCGCGTCCTCCAGGATGGTCACGCCGCCCCGGCGGGACAGCGCCGGCAGCGCGCAGCGCCGGGCGGCCAGCAGCGCCTCGGCCTGGGCGACCTCGCGGGCCGTGGTGACCTCCACCGCGCCGGCCTCGACGCAGGCGGCGCCGATCCGGTCCAGGTGGGCGGCGACGAGGTCGGGCGGGCCGTCGTCGCCGAAGAGCAGCAGGGCGCCGGCGTCGGTACGCAGCCCCAGGTGGGCGAAGTCCTCCACGGCGTCGATGCAGGCCCGGTCGAGGAACTCCAGCGTCGCCGGCACCACCCCGGCCCGGATCACCCGGGCGACCGCCTCCCCCGCGTCGGCCAGCGTCGGGAAGTACGCGACCCCGGTGTTCGCCGACGCCGGTGCGGGCAGCAGCGCCACGGTCGCCTCGGTGATCACGGCGAGGGTGCCCTCGGAGCCGGTGAGCAGCCGGGTCAGGTCGTAGCCGGCGACGTCCTTCCACAGCCGGCCGCCGGTGCGGATCACCTCGCCGGTGGGCAGCACCGCCTCCAGGCCCAGCACGTAGTTGCGGGTCACGCCGTACTTCAGGCCGCGCAGCCCGCCCGCGCAGGTGGCGATGGTGCCGCCGACCGTGGCGACGGTCCGGCTGCCGGGGTCGGGCGCCCAGAGCAGGCCCTGTGCGGCGGCGGCGTCGGCGAGGGCGGCGCTGGTCGCGCCCGGTTGCGTCCGGGCGAGCAGCTCGTCCCCGCTGACCTCCAGGATGGCGTTGAGCCGGGTCAGAACCAGCACGATCCCGCCGCGCAGCGGCACGGTGGCGGCGCACAGGTTGGAGCCCGCGCCGCGGGGCACCACGGGCACCCGGTGCCGGGTGGCGAGTGCCAGCACCGCGGCGACCTCGGCGGTGTCGGCCGGGAAGACCACCGCGTCCGGGCGGTGCGAGAACAGCGGCGTCGCGTCCCGCGCGTACGCCACGAGGTCACCGGCCGCGTCGTGCACGTGCGACGGACCGACGATCCCGCGCAGCTCGGCGAGGACGGTCGCGGACAGCGCCATGCCCACCCTTCCCGGCGCCGGTCGCGCCTGTAGCTTTTTGCCGGCTCGCGACCGGCTGTCTGGCGACAGTTTTCACCGATCATAGAGAGCCGGAGGGGCCGGGTGAAGACGGCGGGCCGCCCGGCCCACGTCCGGGTCACCGCACTCGCCGCCCGCTGCGCACCCGGCGCCGACGGTCCGGATCGGGCCGGCCGGGTCCTGGCCGTCAGCGCGGCGGCAGGTGCTCGCGCAGCGCGGCGAACTCGGCCACCGTGAGGAAGGACGGATTGGCTCCCTGCGGCTGCCGGAGCACCTCCGCGCCGGCCAGCCGCGCGTCGCCCCGGAAGGACTCCCGGGGCACCCGGTGCGCCTCGGCGAGGACCGTCAGGTCCAACGGCACCGTCCAGGCCGCGCCCGGCTCCCCCGGCACGGCGGCGGCGGCCACCAACCCCACGCCCCAGACGCCGTACGCGAGCCGGCCGCGGCTGCCACTGGCCCAGAGGACCACCGGCTGACCGGGACGCATCAGCCGGGCCCGGTAGCCGGGGCGTACGCACCAGGCCGTCACCCGCGGATCACGGGCGAAGCGGCCGGCCAGGTCGACCCGGTCCGCGTTGCCCTTGATCAGCCACGCGCCGAGGTCGTCGAGGTGCACCCGTCGGTCGGTCACCCCCTCATCCTCGCCCGGATCCCGGCCGGCCGCCCGACCGGCCGGGACCCGTCGTCAGGCGACGTGGCGCAGGTAACCCGCGACCGACGCGTCGAGGACCTCCCGGCCGGGCCGGGCCCACACCTCGGCCGAGAAGACCTCCACCTCGACCGGCCCGGTGTAGCCGGCCTCGTCCACGGCCTCCCGCAGCCGGCGCAGCTCGATGCAGCCGTCACCGGGCAGGGCCCGGCCGAGCAGCACCCCCTCGGGCAGCGGGGTGATCCAGTCGCACACCTGGAACGCGGCGATCCGCGCCCCCGCCCGGGCGATCTGCGCGTACACCGTGTCGTCCCACCACACGTGGTACGCGTCGACGACGACCCCGACCACGCCCGGGTCGAACCGCTCGGCGATGTCGAGCGCCTGGCCGAGGGTGGACACCACGCAGCGGTCGGCGCTGAACATCGGGTGCAGCGGCTCGATCGCCAGCGTCACCCCGGCCGCGGCGGCGTGCGGGGCCAGCTCGGCGATGGCGTCGGCGACCTGCCGGCGGGCGCCGTCGATGTCCCGGCTGCCCACCGGCAGCCCGCCGGAGACCAGCACCAGGACCGAGGTGCCGAGGGTGGCGGCCTCCTCGATGGCGCGCAGGTTCTCCTCCCGCCAGCCGTCGGCGGTGAAGAAGCCGCCCCGGCACAGGGACGTGACCTCGAGGCCGGCGTCGCGGACCAGCTTCGCGGCGCGGGCCAACCCGTACTCGGCCACCGGCTCCCGCCAGAGCCCGATCCCCGGCACGCCGGCCGCGACGCAGCCGTCGACCACCTCGGGCAACGGCCAGTGCTGCGACGTGGCCTGGTTGAACGAGAACCGTTCCAGCCCACTCACTGCGTCACCTCCGTTCGCGACTGCGGGGCTCGCAAACCCGGCTCACTCCTCGCGCTCACAGGGCCACCTCCGGTCTGCGACTGCGGGGCTCGCAAACCCGGCTCACTCCTCGCACTCACTGGTCAACCCCCGCCACTGTGAACAGCGCCCGGGCGCGGGCGGCCGCCAGGTCCGCGTCGGGCAGCAGCCCGGCGGCGTCGGCGAGGGTGAGCAGGGTGGCCAGGTGCTCCGGCGAGCGGCCGGACTGCGCCCCGCCGACCATCGTGAAGTGGTCCTGGTGCCCGGTCAGCCAGGCCAGGAAGACGATGCCCGTCTTGTAGTGCCAGGTGGGGGCCGCGAAGATGTGCCGGGCCAGGGGCACGGTCGGCGCGAAGATCCGGTCGTACGTCGCCAGCTCCCCCCGGTCCAGTGCGGCGAACGCCGCGGCGGCGGCCGGTGCGATCGCGGCGAACACCCCGAGCAGCGCGTCGGAGTAGCCGCTCGCGTCGCCCCGGATCAGCTCTGGGTAGTGGAAGTCGTCGCCCGTGTAGAGGCGTACCCCGGCGGGCAGCCGGCGGCGCAACGCCACCTCGCGGTCGGCGTCCAGCAGGGAGACCTTGATCCCGTCCACCCGGGCGTCGTGGGCCTTGATCAGCTCGACCACGGCGTCGGCGGCCTCGTCGAGATCGGCCGACCCCCAGTAGCCCGCGAGCGCCGGATCGAACATCGGGCCGAGCCAGTGCAGCACCACCGGCTCGTCGGCGACGGAGAGCAGCTCGTCGTACACCCGCAGGTAGTCCTCCGGGTTGCGGGCGGCGGCGGCCAGGTGGCGGCTGCACATCAGCACCGGGCGGGCCCCGGCGGCCCGCACGTCGTCGAGCTGCTCGCGGTAGGCGCGGGCGACCTCGGCCAGGGTGGCCGGGCCGGGCGGGAGCTGGTCCGTGCCGACCCCGGCGACGATCCGCCCGCCGACCGCGCGGGCCTCGGCGGCGCTGCGCCGGATCAGCTCGCGGGTGGCCGGATAGTCCAGGCCCATGCCGCGCTGCGCGGTGTCCATCGCCTCGGCCACCCCGAAGCCGTACGACCACAGGTGGTGCCGGAAGGCCAGGGTGCGGTCCCAGTCCAGCACGGCCGGGGCGCCGGGGACGTTCTCGGCCGTCGGATCGGCCACCACGTGCGCGGCGGCGTACGCGATCCGGCTGCTCGGCGGCCCGGCGGGGCGCGGGAAGCCTTCGCCTCCGGTCAGCCGGTACCGCCGCCCGCCGGGCAGCACCACGTCGGCCCCGCTCACAGCGCCACCTCCGTTCGCGACTGCGGGGCTCGCGACCCCGGCTCACTCCTCGCGCTCACAGCGCCACCTCCGTTCGCGACTGCGGGGCTCGCGACCCCGGCTCACTCCTCGCGCTCACAGGTCCAGCTCCGGGATGTCCAGGCGGGCGCCCTCACGCGCCGACCGCAGGCCCAGCTCGGCGAGCTGCACGCCGCGCGCGCCGGCCAGGAAGTCCCACGGGAACGGCTCGTTGGCGACGACGTGCCGCAGGAACGCCTCCCACTGCACCTTGAAGCCGTTGTCGAACTCCTCGTTGTCCGGCACCTCCGTCCACTGCGACCGGAAGGGCTCGGTGACCGGCAGGTCGGGGTTCCACACCGGCTTCGGGGTGACCGCCCGGTGCTGCACCCGGCAGCTGCGCAGCCCGGCCACGGCGCTGCCCTCGGTGCCGTCGACCTGGAACTCGACCAGCTCGTCGCGGTGCACCCGGACGCACCACGAGGAGTTGAGCTGCGCGACCACGCCGCCGTCGAGCTCGAAGATGCCGTACGCGGCGTCGTCGGCGGTAGCCGGGTAGGTGCGGCCCGCCTCGTCGACCCGCTGCGGCACGTGTGTGGCGGTGACGCAGGAAACGGTACGCACCCGGCCGAAGAGCTCCTCCAGCACGTACTGCCAGTGCGGGAACATGTCCACGACGATGCCGCCGCCGTCCTCGCTGCGGTAGTTCCAGGACGGGCGCTGGGCCGGCTGCCAGTCGCCCTCGAACACCCAGTAGCCGAACTCCCCGCGCACCGACAGGATCCGGCCGAAGAAGCCGCCGTCGATGAGCCGCTTGAGCTTGCGCAGCCCGGGCAGGAAGAGCTTGTCCTGCACCACCCCGGTACGCACGCCGGCGGCGCGCGCCGCCCGGGCCAGGTCGAGGGCGCCCTCGGTGTCCTCAGCCAGCGGCTTCTCGGTGTAGATGTGTTTGCCGGCGTCCAGCGCCCGGCGGATCGCCTTCTCCCGCTGCTGGGTGACCTGGGCGTCGAAGTAGATCTCGACGTCGTCGCGGGCCAGCGCCGCGCTCAGGTCGGTGGTCCAGTCGGTCAGCCCGTGCCGCTCGGCGATCTCGCGGAGCTTGGTCTCGCTGCGCCCGACCAGGACGGGCTCGGGCCAGATCGACGTGCCGTCGGCCAGGGGCACGCCGCCCTGCTCGCGGATGGCGAGCAGGGAGCGCACCAGGTGCTGCCGGTAGCCCATCCGGCCGGTGACGCCGTTGACGATGATGCCTATCGACCTGCGGGTCATGGTGTTCCTTCCCTCCGCGGGCGCCTCCGACCGGGACCGGCGGCGGGCGACCTGTTCCACGCCTGCGCCGCCGCCGGGAGGCCCCCGGCGGCGATTCTCAGGCAAGCGCTTTCCTGGGCAGCGTAGGGAACGCCTCCCTCCTCAGGCAAGGGGCTGTCCGACCCGTCTCGCGGCCTGCGCCGCCCGCCGGGCCACGCGGGCGGCGGGGCGGGGAAGCGCTTTCGCTGCGGTACGGTGACGGATGGCCGGCACCGGGGCGCGGCCGTCGAGAAACGACCGAGGGGGCGGCAGTGGCGACCCTGTCCGACGTGGCCCGGCGGGCGGGGGTCTCGCCCGCGACCGCCTCCCGGGTGATCAACGGCAGCAGCAAGCCCGTCACCGAGGAGCTCCGCGAGCGCGTGCTGCGCGCCGTCGCCGAGCTCCAGTACGTGCCGAACGCGCACGCTCAACTGCTGGCCCGCTCGCACCGCGTGGCGGTGGGCGTCATCGTGCACGACGTCTCCGACCCGTACTTCGCCGAGATCACCCGTGGCCTGCAACGGGTCGCCACCGACCAGGGCCGGCTGCTGATGATCTGCAACAGCTACCGCGACCCGGACCGCGAGCTGGAGTACGTCGAGCTGCTGCGCGGCCAGCAGGTCGCCGCGATCATCCTGGCCGGCTCGGGCTACCACGACGCCACCTTCACCCGGCTGCTCAACGAGAAGCTCGCCGCGTACGAGGCGACCGGCGGACGGGTCGCGGTCATCGGCCGGCACGAGCACTCCGGCGACGCGGTGATGCCGGACAACCGCGCCGGCGGCCGGTTGATCGGCGAGGAGCTCTACGAACTCGGCCACCGGGCGATCGGGGTGGTGGCCGGGCCGGCCGTGCTCACCACCACCACCGACCGGCTCACCGGCCTGCGGGAGTCCCTCGCCGCGCACGGGCTGAGCCTGCCCGAGCACCGCGTCCGGCACGCCGAGTTCGACCGCGACGGCGGCGTCGCCGCCACGGCCGCGCTGCTCGACGCCGACCCCGAGCTGACCGCCGTCGTGGCGCTCAACGACTCGATGGCGATCGGCGCGCTGGCGCTGCTGCGCTCCCGGTCGGTGGCGGTGCCCCGGCAGATGTCGGTCATCGGCTTCGACGACATGCCGATCGCCCGGGACGTCACCCCGGCGCTGACCACCGTCCGGCTGCCCCTGGTCGAGATGGGGGCCCGAGCGATGTCGCTGGCACTCGACCCGGGGGCCGCGGCGCCCCGCGTCGAGGTGCTGCCCGCCGAGGTGGTGCGCCGGGACAGCACCGGGCCGGCCCCCGAGGTCACCCCGGTCCGCCCACGGGCGGCGGGATCGGGCGCGTCAGCCGGCTGACGACCCTCCGGTCACCGGGACGGCCGGCCACGTGGACACCGTCGTCGGTGGCCCCGGGCATGGCGCCCGGGGCCACCTGGCGCCAGGTCGCGCGGAGGACGGCCCCCCAGATGCGCGCGGCCGTACCGGCTGCGGTCCCCCCTGCCGGCTGCTTCTCGGCGTGCGGTGCGGTGCGCGCCCTGAGCGGCTTGCGCATCCCCCGTTTCCGTCCCCCCTGTGCCGCGCCTGGCGGTCGTCGGCCGACGCGCCGACGCGGAGTCGACACACGCTGGTGCGGGTGTCCTGGAACACACTATGGTTGTCCGCTACGGTGTCACTGCCACAACAGTGGTCGGCGTGGTCAGTCAAGCACGGTCCGCCACGGCCCGCAACCATTGTGGCGGCGCAGCCCGGCCCAACCACTATGGTGGGCGTCCTCGGGTCGGATCGGGAGGGGTGTCATGGCCGACGGCGGCGAGGCCAGCGGATCGACGTCCTTCGCCGACCGGCTGCGGCACCTGTTCGAGACGCATCGCCGGCCCGGCAGCGACAGGCCCTTCTCGCCAGAGGAGGTCGCCAGGGCCACGGGGCTCTCGACGAGCTACGTCAACTACCTGCTGAGCGGCGAGCGGGACAATCCCACCCGGTCGGCGATCCAGCAGCTCGCCAACTTCTTCCGGGTGCCCCCGGGCTATTTCTTCGACACCGTGACCGCAGACGGCGAGGGCGACCCCGACCTGGAGACGATCACCGTCCTGGCCCGCCGGATGCCGCCGGGGGCGCCCAGGGCGAGCCTACGCGCCATCGTGGAGCAGGTCGCGGCGCTGGAGGCACGCAACAAGACCTCGGGGCGCGGCCGGACGTGAGCGGGCTCCCGCCTCCGTTCACCGCAGCAGCAGGAACGTGGGGGCGGCGATGAGCGTCCCCACGACGGTGCCGGCGGCCACCTGACCGACGGTGTGGTCGCGCAGGCGTACCCGCGACCAGCCGACCAGCGCCACCACGGGCGCCGAGGCGAGCAGCGCCGGTCCGAACTCGATCACGAGCACGGCCGCCGCGCCGGCCGCCACGGCCGCGTGGATGCTGAGCTTCCACGCCAGGTTGACCACGGTCACGGCGAGGCCGAGGGCGAACATGACGACGACCATCGCCAGGACGGGGCGCGGGGCGCCGAACCCGATCATCACGGCGAGGCCCACCAGCACGGACAGCAGCCCGTACGCCAGTGGCCGCCGGCGCTGTTCCCGTCGCCTGATGTGGTGGTCGGTCAGCCGGCCCCGGCGTACGCCCCACCAGATCAGGCTGTTGGGGATGATCGAGCAGAACAGGGAGCCGACCAGGGCCCAGGCGAGGCCCACCTCGACGGGCGACGCGGCGTGCAGGCCCACGACGACGGGCATCAGCGCGGCCAGCAGCGCCGGGGCGAAGACCTCGGTGGCGGCGCGGGCGAGCAGCCTGCTGATGCGGTCGGGGCGGTCGATGACGTCGTGCACGGTCCACATTCTGCCGACCGCCCCGGGCGGCGGGCGCACCGCGGGCGTGAGCTGTCACGTTCCGCCCCGCTCGGGCGTCACAGTGTCGTCGCGCTTGGCTATGCTGCCCGCACCCGCGCCGTCGCGGCCGGCACGGGCGTGGACCGTCCGGGGTGGACGCGACGGTCGGGTGACACGACACGGGGGTCTCTCGGGCTGGCGGCCCGTCGGGGAGAGTGATGGCGGACGATGTGGCACCGACGGCGTCGGAGACAGCGGTTGTTGCGCCAGCTCGACGTGGACCTGCCGTCGCCCCTGACGGTGCGGGGCCTGGTGTCCGCGCTCGAGACCACGCGCGGTCGGCGCATCCAACTCGCCGCGATGAGCGTCGACGGGCAGGCCGGTCCCTGCGGGCTGTGGGTGGCGACCGCCGGGACCGACTACGTCCTGTTCAGTCGCGACGCGCCGCCCGTGCTGCGCGTCCAGACGATCCTGCACGAGCTGATGCACATCGCCCTGCGGCACACCGCGCGGGCGGTGCCCTCCGGCGGAACGGGTGAGCCGGCGGCGGCGCACGGGGTGCTCGCCCGCTCCCCCGCCACGTTCGACGAGCAGCAGGAGCACGACGCGGAGCTGCTGGCGACGTACCTGGGGGCACGGCTCGACGGCGGCGGCGAGGACGTGGCCTTCGACGAGCTGGGCGGCGTCACGGCCGCCGTCATGCACCGCATCGCCGCGACGTTGACGGACTAGGCGGGAGATCCGGTGCTCGTCACGGTCGGTCATCTGGTCGCCGCCAGCGTCGCCGCGGTGGCGTTCCTGGTGAAGCTCAGGGCGCTGGGTCGGGATCCGGCCAACCCGAGGATCCTGGCGAGCGCGGGGATCTGCCTGGGGATGGGGGTGGCCGTCACCGCCGGGTGGGCGCCGGTGCACAGCCTGCTCGACCGCGTGTCGGGCGTGGCCAATCTCGCCAAGCTGGTGGAGCACGGCTCGGCGCTGCTCGCCGCGGCGGCGATCCAGTTCCTCTTCCTGCACCTGGGCGACCCGGGGCGGGCACGCCGGCTGATGGCGCGGCGGGGCGTGTTCCTCGCCGTCGCGTTCGGCGTGATGGTCGCGGCGTTCTCGCGGGCCGACTTCCCCGAGTCCGAGCCCCTGCACTTCGCCGAGCGGTACGGCGACCTGCCACCGGTCGGCGTCTACATGCTCGCGTTCCTGACCTGCCTCGGGGTGACGGTCGTGGACATCCTGCGGGTGTCCGCCGGCTACGCGCGCTACGCCGGCGCCCGGCTGAGGACCAGCATGCGGCTGCTCAGTGCTGGCGCGGCCTTCGGTGCGGGATTCGTCGCGCACAAGGCCCTGTTCATCTGCCTCAAGCTGGCCGGGGTGGCGCCGCCGTGGCCCGAGCCGGCCGCGACGCAGACGCTGATCACGCTGTCGGTGTCGCTGATCGGGGCCAGCTTCGTGCTGGCGACGGCCCGCAAGGCGGTCGACGGCGTCCGCGCCTGGCCGCGCCGGTACGCCACGCACCGCGACCTGCACGCGTTGTGGTACCTGCTGTACCGGGCGATGCCGACCATCGCCCTGCATCCCCCGCGCCGGCCGGAGGTCGACCCCCGGTGGGCGTGGCGCCTGGGCGAACGGCTCTACCGCCGCTGCGTCGAGATCAGCGACGGCCTGCGTGCGTTGGGCCCGCTCGACGAGTCCGTGGCGGGCGCCGCCCGGCAGCGGGCGATGGCGGCCGGCTGGAGCATCGAGCGTGCCGACGCCGCCGGTGAGGCCGCGGCGGTCCTGGTGGCGCTCCGGCGCTTCACCTCGGGGGCGACGGCGACGCGGGAGGTCGATCCGGCCCTGGAGTCGCAGAGCGTGGCGGTCGCGCAGGCCGACGTGCAGGCCGACGCGAGTCGGCTGGCGCTGGTCTCGACGGCGCTCTCCGAGGAGCTGGTGCGCGCGGTCGCCGCCCGTACGCCGGACGCCCCGGCGCGCGGGCGGGAGGCGTAGGCGGGCTCAGATGATGAAGTGGGTCCAGTAGGCGAGCCAGGTGACGAAGAGCGCGCCCTGGAGCAGGGCCAGGGCGGCGGTCAGCCAGGCGTCGGCGCCCGCGTGGCGGGCCCAGCGGGCCAGCACGAGGCCGACCGGGAAGACGGCCAGCAGATAGCGCAGCAGGCTCTTGTACACCGGCGGCCCCATCGACAGCGGCACCAGGACCATGGTCAGCCCGTACACGAGATAGGGCAGCCCGAGTCGGCGGGCGCCCGCGAGCAGGACCGCCAGCACCAGCACGGCGACCCACACCCGCAGGGCGTCGCGGGGCGGGCTGCCGGTCAGGCCGTGCCACAGCACCGCCAGCGGGTTCTGCACCCGGATGCCCCAACCCGTCTCCTGGGCGTGCTTGTAGGCGAACCAGTCGCCGCTCTGCCATCGGCAGAACGCCATGAACGCCAGCCAGCCGGCGGGCACCAGCGCCAGCGGCCAGCCGACGCGCACGTACGCCCACCACGCGCGCGGGCCCAGCCGGTAGCCGTGCTGCCGTAGCAGCACCAGGGCCAGCGGGAGCACGACGAGGAACCCGACCGAGCGGCTCGTCGCCAGGAAGAAGCCGACGACGCCCACGAGCAGCCAGCGCCGCCGCTCGGCGTAGTGGAAGGCGGCGAGCGCGAGGCAGAGGAACAGCGACTCGGTCAGCGCCGCCTGGAACAGGAACCCGGCCGGCAGCAGCACGAGGTAGCGGACGAACCGGCGGGCGGAGGCGTCGTCGCCGAGCAGCCGCTCGCCCAGCCGGTGGGCGTAGAAGAGCATCAGCAGGAGCGCGACGTTCGCGACGAGCAGCAACGCCAGTGCGGTGTCCCCGCCCAGCAGCGGGGCCAGCGGACGGGCCAGGAACGGGTAGAGCAGGGGAAAGCCGAAGTCGGGCCACGGCTCGTCGAGCGGGAGCTGCGCCAGGCGGTCGTAGAGGAAGGAGTCCCAGGCGAACCAGAGCGCGACCGCGCGGTGCCCCGAGACTGCCCGCTGCTGCTCGCGCATCATCGTCTCGTCCGGCGGCGGGGCCCAGGGCACGTCGTCGAAGGCGCTCAGCGCGAGCACCCCGAGGGCGCTGAGCACGATCTTCGTACCGAGGAAGACGGCGAGGACGAACAGCCACGGCGTCGGCATCCGGCCGGCGGCCCGCGACGCCGCCCGCCGCAGGTCGTGCCCGCGCCCGGCCAGCCGGGCCGGCAGCGTGCGCCACCGCCGGCCCGAGACGGCCCGCCCACTGTCCATCACGCGTCTCCCGGTCCGGCGGCCCGACCGGTGCCACATCCCCGTTCCGGGGCCGTTGACACGTCGGCGCGATCCCGGCGCGGAACCGGGCGCCAGGCGCGTCGCGGGGCGTCCCGGGCGCTCCGCCCGTCGGGGTGTCCCGGGAGCGGACGGGGATCCGGGGTGAGTTCGGGCCGGTGCCGGGTAAGCGGGCCGCCTCCGGGAGGCGGAAGCAGGGGGCGACGGGCATGGGCGAAGAGCACGGCACGGTGGTCATCGGCGCGGGACCGGCGGGCCTGACCGCGGCGTACGAGTTGCTCCGGCGCGACAGCGCGGTCCGGGTGTTCGAGGCCGACGAGGTGGTGGGCGGGATCAGCCGTACCGTCGAGCGGGACGGATGGCGCTTCGACATCGGCGGGCACCGGTTCTTCACGAAGGTGGCCCGGGTCGAGGAGTTCTGGCACGAGATCCTGCCCGACGAGGACTTCCTGCTGCGGCCCCGGATGAGCCGGATCTACTACCGGGGCGCCCTGTTCGACTACCCGCTGAGCGCGGCGAACGCCCTGCGCAACCTCGGCGTGCGGGAGGCCGCGCTGTGCATGGGCTCGTACGCGCGGGCCCGGCTGCGCCCGCCGAAGGACCAGTCGCACTTCGAGGGGTGGGTCTCCGCCCGGTTCGGCTGGCGGCTCTACTCGATGTTCTTCAAGACGTACACCGAGAAGGTCTGGGGGATGCCGGCCGACCGGTTGCAGGCCGACTGGGCCGCGCAGCGGATCAAGAACCTGTCGCTGGCCAAGGCGGTCCGCAACGCGGTGCTGCCCAGACGCAACCGCAAGGACGTGACCAGCCTGATCGAGGAGTTCCAGTACCCGAAGCTCGGCCCGGGCATGATGTGGGAACGCTGCGCCGAGGAGGTGCGCCGACGCGGGGGCCGGGTGGACACCGGCACCTGGGTGACCGCCGTGCACCGGGACCCGGAGCGCCGCCGGGCCGTCGCCGTGACCGTCAACGGGGCCGGCGGGCAGCGTACCGAGCCGGCGGAGCACGTCGTCTCCTCGATGCCCATCTCCGAGCTGGTCGCCGCGCTGCGCCCGGCGGCCCCGCCGGAGGTGCTGGCCGCCGCGGCCGACCTGCGGTACCGGGACTTCCTGACCGTCGCGCTGGTGGTGCCGGAGGAGTTCTCGTTCCCGGACAACTGGATCTACGTGCACGACCCGGCGGTGAAGGTCGGCCGGATCCAGAACTTCGGCTCCTGGTCGCCGCACCTGGTCAAGGACGGCCGCACCTGCCTCGGCCTGGAGTACTTCGTGTTCGAGGACGACGAGACCTGGCGTACGCCGGACGCCGGGCTGGTCGCCGCCGCGACGGCCGAGCTGGAGCGGCTCGGTCTGGTCCGGCCGGGGGTGGTCGAGGCCGGGTACGTGGTGCGGATGCCGAAGGCGTACCCGGTCTACGACGAGCGCTACCAGCACAACGTCGACGTGATCCGGGACTGGCTGGCGCGTGAGGTGCCGAACGTCCACCCGGTGGGCCGCAACGGCATGCACCGCTACAACAACCAGGACCACTCGATGCTGACGGCGATGCTCACCGCCGAGAACATCGCCTGCGGCACCCGGCACGACGTGTGGTCGGTCAACGTGGAGCAGGACTACCACGAGGAGTCGAGCCACGACGGGGACGGCCACCGGGGCACCGGCCGGGACGCGCCCGTCGTACCGGCCCGGCCCGCCGTTCCGGTCGGCACGACGCTCGACGGCACCGGCACCGGCACCGGCACCGGCACCGCCCGGCCCGAACGGCCGGCTCACGTGCGCCTCGGCTGAGCCGCCGGCTGCACGTTCGGCACCATCGGCGCAGGCCCGGCAGGGTTCGGCACCATCGGCGGATGCTCGGGAGGGTTCGGCACCGTCGGCGCAGGCCCGGGAGGGAAGGCCGGTGGCGTGCGGCGGCGGACCGGCCCGGGCTCAGTGCGCTTCGAGGACGAAGAAGATGAAGCAGATGAACGTGGTGCGGTCCACGAGATGTGGGGGCAGGATCTCGCGCGGGGTCTCGGGAGACATGGGGGGTTCGCTGACGACCGAGAGGCGGAAGCCCGCGTCGGTGAACGCAGCCGTCATCGCGTGCAGCGGCCGGTGCCAGTAGGTCAGCTCCGCGGTGTGCCCGTCGAAGGTGTACTCCTCCGACCACCGTGCGAGGGCGAAGTAGTCGGCGCCCGGGTTCACCGCCGGGTAGACCATCGGGTGGTTCACGGACAGGATGAGGCGACCCCCTGGCCTCAGGACTCGTCGCAGCTCGGCCAGGGGCGCGGTCCAGTCCTCCAGGTAGTGCAGGACCAGGGACGCGACGACGTCGTCGAACGCGCCGTCGGCGAAGGGAAGCGGCTCGCTGAGGTCGGCCACCAGCAGCGTGGCGTCCCCGCCCAGCCGCCGTCGGGCCAGCTCGACCATCGCCCGGCTGGAGTCGAAGCCGGTCACGACGGCCCCTCGCTCGCGAAGCGCCGCGGACAAGGGACCCGAACCGCAGCCGGCGTCGAGGATCCGCCGGCCGTCCACGTCCCCGGCGAGCCCGACCATCGCGGGCCGCTCGTAGTAGCCGTTGATCAGGTTGGATTCGTTGTCCGCGCTGTAGCGCTCGGCGAAGCTGTCGTAGTGGTCGGCCTTCACCAGGCTGTCTCCTCGGCATCGCGGCGGGGTCGAAAGCGCGATCCTGCCACGGTCGTCGAGCCGCCACTGCCCCTGCCGCGCTCCGGTCGACACCAGTCAACGGGCTGGCTCCAGGTGGCGGTCAGCCGGCGAGCTGGTCGCGGCGGCGGGTGAGGTAGGCCCGCTCCGCGGGGTTGCCGGCGAGACCGATGGCCCGGTCGTACGCCGTCCGCGACTCGCCGCCGCGCCCGAGTCGCCGCAGCAGGTCGGCGCGCGCGGCGTGGAAGGCGTGGTAGCCGTCGAGGGCGTCGGCAAGTCGGTCGATCTCGGCGAGCCCGACCCCGGGGCCGTCGACCTCGGCGACCGCGACCGCCCGGTTGAGCCGCACGATCGGTGAGGGGTCGAGCAGCGACATGCGCCCGTAGAGGGCGACGATGGTGGACCAGTCGGTGTCCCGGGCGGACGGGGCGTCGGTGTGGACCGCGTTGATCGCGGCCTGCAGTTGGTAGCGCCCGGGTGGGTCGCCGCCGGTCACCATCGCCTCGATCCGCTCGCGGAGAAGGGCGTTGCCCTCGGCGATGAGGGTGCGGTCCCAGGCGCCGCGGTCCTGCTCGGCGAGGGTCACCAGCTCCCCGGTGCGGGACACGCGCGCCGGGCGCCGGGCGTCGGTGAGGAGCATCAGGGCGAGCAGGCCGGCCACCTCGCCGTCGTCCGGGAGGAGGGTCCGGAGCAGGCGGCCGAGGCGGATCGCCTCGTCGGTGAGGTCGACGCGCACCGGGGCGTCCCCCTCGCTGGCGAGATAGCCCTCGTTGAAGACGAGGTAGACGACCGCGAGCACGCCGGCGAGCCGCTCGCGGATGTCGTCGGCCGAGGGCACCCGGTAGGGGATGTGCGCCGCCTTGATCTTCGTCTTGGCGCGGGTGATCCGTTGCGCCATGGTGGTCTCCCGCACCAGGAAGGCGCGGGCGATCTCGGGCACGGTGAGGCCGCCGAGCAGGCGCAGGGTGAGCGCCACCCGGGCCTCCGACGCGAGCGCGGGGTGGCAGCAGGTGAAGATCAGTCTGAGCCGGTCGTCCTCGACCGGGCCGGTCGGCTCAGCAGGGGTGTCGTCGTACATGATCCGGGCCGCCTGGTGTTTGGCGTCGCGCTGTGACTCGCGACGGAGCCGGTCGATCGCCTTGCGGGTCGCGGTGGTGGCGAGCCAACCGCCGGGATTGGACGGTACGCCCTCGCGCGGCCACCGCTCCGCGGCCGCCACGAACGCCTCGGCCGTCGCCTCCTCGGCGACGTCGAGATCGCCGAAACGGCGCGCGAGGCCCGCGACCACCCGCGCCCACTCCTCGTGGTGGACACGGGTGATCGCCTGCTCGACGGTGGGATCGGTCATGGCTCCGGCAGCGCTCGGACGGATGCCCCGGTTCGGAAGGGACGCACCTCGACCGTACCGCGACACGCTCTCGACCCCTCGGCGGCGAGGGCCAGGGCCACGTCGAGGTCGGCCGCCTCGATGACCCAGAAGCCGTCGAGGTGCTCCCTCGTCTCCAGGTAGGGCCCGTCGGTGAGAACGGGCCGCTCGCCCTGCCCGTCGACGGTGGTGGCGGTCGTCGCGGGCGCCAGGCCGCCGGTGAAGACGAGGTGACCGTCCCGCCGGAGCCTCTCGTCGAAGGCGCCGGTGTCGGCGAACGCCTGCGGCACGGCCTCCTGGGAGGGGTGGGTGCCGAGCTCGGTGGGCTCGGCCGGTCCGTGGACGGACAGCAGGTATCTGGGCACCACGCTCACTTCTCCCCGGCGCCGTTACGCCGGGCGCGCCCCGGGGCCTCTGAACCGGTGCACCTCCTGCGGCCAGTCGAGCGCGGTCGCGAGCCTGCCGGCCCAGTGTCGCGCCGCCTCGTCGTCGGGCACGTCCACGACGGCGAAGCCGCCGAGGTGCTCCTTGGTCTCGACGTACGGGCCGTCGGTGAAGACGGGCCTGCCGTCGACCGATTCGACGCTGCACACCGCGGTGGACCGGTCGAGCCCCCCGTTGCTGAAGAGCAGGACGCCCTCGGCCTGCATGTCCGCCATCACGGCCCAGCCGGCCCTGCTCTTCTCGCGAAGCTGCTCCGCCGTGTGTTCGGGCACCCACTCGTCGTTGAAGGTGATCAGGTACTCCGTCATGGTTGTCTCCTCTCGGTCCCGGACGAGGGCCCTGCCGGCTCCTCGTGTCTGACGGCCCAGCCGGCCGCCGCACACTGGTTCCACGAACGGCCACGCCCCGATACGACACCATCATCGGAGAATCGAGGTCCAGGATGCGGCACGAGGGGTGAGACGAGGTCACCGTCGTTTGCCGAAGCCGTTCGCGTCACCCGGCAGTTGTGGTGGCGCGAACGGGCACGATCCGGGATAGCCTTGGCGCATATGGCTACCTATCGCAGCGCCTCAGTGCTCCTCTCCTCCGACGGCACCCGTACCCCCGGCACCGCCGCGCTCTTCGCCGAGCCCGCCCGCAAGGGTGGGACCCCGCCGTGGGCGGGCGATTTCCGACCCGCCAACAGCGCCGGCAACGGCCCCAAGAACGCGGTCGGGAAGACCTTCACGTTGGAGTTGCCCGACGGCAGCACCGGCAAGGTCGTGGTCCAGGGCCTCAAGAGCGGGAAGGGAGGCGTCGTGCTGGCGTTGATGGGCGAGGACGCACCCCCCTTCTGATCGGGGAACTGATCGCCCACCGACGCCACCGGCTGGAGACGGCCGGTGAGCGCGGTGTGCCGCAGCGCCGGGGCGGCTCGGGTCCCGGGCTGCCGGACGCTCACGGATCGGACCCTGGTCGGCGACGCGCCGACCAGGGCCACCCGTCAGCGGCGGCCGGCGGCCAGGGCGACGAGGTACTGTCCGCCGCCCGCGTCGACGCTCGCGGTCACCGGCAGTCCGGGCACCAGCCGGGAGAACCGGTCGACCAGCCAGTCCGCCGCCGCCTGGGCGTCCTTCCTGCTCGGACAGCGGGCGACCAGCTCGCGACCGCCCTTGCGTTCGAGTCGCTCGGCGACGGTGATCAGTGGCGCGGGCTCCACCACGTGCAGGTGGTCCGGCCAGGCGATGACCACCTTGACCGCGCCCTTGCGGGTGTTGCAGGCACGGTGCGCGAGTCGCTCGGCGACCTTGGCCTTCCTGTCGGCGGTGCGGCTGTCGACGCTGGGACCACGCGGGTCGTTCACCGACATGCCGGCGTCGACCGGCTCGTCGCACACCCAGCACCGCCAGCCGTCACGCCTCGCGACGTCATCGAGGGAACTCATCCGAGCAAACTAGCCTGTCGACCGCCGGCCGACGACAGCCCCGGCCGCGGCGAGCGGGTCCGCGTCATCGACGTCGTCCTGGCGCACCCGTCGGCGGTCACGTCCGCAGACCCGCCGTACCAGCCGCACCATCCGCCCTCGGCCTGGGCCACCTGCCGATGTCCGACACTGCTCCCGGGCGCCGGTCTGGAATGCTTCTCCCATGCCCTCCTACCCGCCCACCTTCGCCGACCAGGTCGTCGCCCAGCCAGCCCGGGCCCAGTTCGAGGCGTTCCTCGACGAGCACCGTCGCGCGCTCAACGGCTGCCTGGACGGGCTGACGGAGGAACAGGCGCGCCGCTCGTTGGTGGCCTCCCGGACCACGCTGCTGGGCCTCGTGAAGCACGTGACCTTCGTCGAGAAGGTCTGGTTCGACGAGGCCGTCACGTGCCGGTCGCGCGCTGAGATCGGCATCCCCGCGACGCCGGACGAGTCGTTCATCCTCGATGACGACGACACGATCGCCACCGTCCAGCGCGCACACCGCGAGGCCTGCGAGGCGTCACGCCGCGCGACGTCGTCCCTGGGCCTGGACGACATCCTGCACGGGCACCGGCGGGGCCCGCTTCCGCTGCGGTGGGTGTATCTCCACGTGCTGCGCGAGCTCGCCCAGCACTGTGGGCACGCGGACATTCTCCGGGAGCAGCTCGTCGACGGTTAGTGCGCCCAACGTCCGCCCCGCCGACCCGGGCCGCGCCCTCTCCGCCGGTAAACGCCTTGCCGCCGCACCCGGGCCGTCCCTAGCATCCGCCGGATGCGGATCCGCGAGTTCCACGAGTCCGACTGGGCCCAGGTGTGGCCGATCGTCCAGGAGGTGGTCCGGGCGCGGGAGACCTTCCCCTACGACCCGGAGCTGACCGCCGAGCAGGCGTACGACATGTGGGTGGAGGCCGCGCCCGGCCGGACGGTGGTCGCGGTCGACGGCGACGCGGTGCTGGGCACCGCGAAGATGGGCACCAACCGCCCCGGGCCGGGCGCGCACGTCGCCACCGCGAGCTTCATGGTGGCCCGCGCGGCGCGCGGGCGTGGCGTGGGCACCGCGCTGTGCCGGCACGCGGTCGACTGGGCCCGCGAGTGGGGGTACGCCGGCATGCAGTTCAACGCCGTGGTGGCGAGCAACGCCACCGCCGTGGAGCTGTACCGGCGGGAGGGGTTCGACGTGGTGGGCACGGTGCCCGGCGCGTTCCGGCATCCCACCCTCGGCCGGGTGGGCCTGCACGTGATGTACCGGGAGTTCTGAGCGACCGGCCGGACGCCGCGCGCCGCGTCCCATCGGGGCGGGACGCGGCGCGCGGCGGGCATCGTCAGACGGCGGCCTTGGCGACGGCCTCGGCGCGCAGGTTGTCCTCGGAGGCGCCCCGGCGCCAGTAGCCGGAGAAGGTGACGTGGCGGCGGTCCAGGCCGCGCTCCCCGACGAGGTGCCGGCGCACCGAGCGCACCATCGAGGACTCGCCGGCGATCCAGGCGTACGGGGTGCCGGCCGGCAGCCGGGCGGCGCGCACCGCGTCCGCCAGCAGGGTGCTGCCGGGGGCGGTGGCGCCGCGCACGATCCAGCGCACCTCGGCCCGCGCCTCGGTGGGCAGTTCCTGGATGTCTCCCGCGTCGGGAACCTCGATCCAGGCCCGCACCGGGGTGCCGGGCGGCAGCCAGGCCAGGATCCCGGCGGCGGCCGGCAGCCCGGTCTCGTCGGCCACCAGCAGGACCGAGTCCGTGCCGACCGGGGGCCGGAAGCAGACACTGCGGTTGTCGTGCACGGCCGGGCCGAGCAGCACCACCCGGTCGCCCGGCAGGGCGTGGCGGGCCCAGCGGGAGGCGGGGCCGGTGTCGCCGTGGCTGACGAAGTCGATGTCCACCTCGGCCACCTCGGGGCGCTGCTCCCGGATGGTGTACGAGCGCATCACCGCGCGCACGTCGGGGTCCATGGCCCGGTAGGCGCCGAACCAGTCCTCCCCCGCCCCGACGGGGAGCACCGGCTCGGGCTGACCGGGGTGCGGCAGGAACAGCGAGACGCTCTGGTCCCGGCCGCCACCGGCGAAGTCGGCCAGTTCCGGCCCGCCGAAGGTGACCCGGACCAGGGAGGCGCCGACGCGGCGGGCGCCGACGACCCGCGCGGCGAAGAGGCGGTACTGCACGGCGACGGCGGTGGTCACGACGTGACCTTCTTCGCGCCCTTGATGGCGGCGGCCAGGTTCTCCAGCAGCGGCGCGGCGCCGGCGTACGAGAAGCGGGGCACTGCGTCCCAGGCGGCGACCTGGTTGGCCTTGACCGCCGGCAGCTGCTGCCAGGTCGGCTTCGCGGCCATGTCCTTGGGTTGCAGGGCCGAGGCGCGGTTGTCGAGCAGGAGCAGGTCGGCCGGGAACTTGCCCGCGTTCTCCCAGCTCAGCGCCTCGAAGTAGTCGCCGGCCTCCAGCTTGGTGGGGACGACGATGTCGACGCCCAGCTCGGCGAAGTACATCAGGTCGGTGCTGACCTTGGGGTTGGAGGCGTAGAACAGGTCGGGGCTGCCGGAGCAGGCGAGCACCTTGATGCCCGGGTTGGCCTTGACCGCCTGGCGGACCGACTCGGCGGCGGCCTCGAAGCGGGCCTTGGCGTCGGTGACCTTCTTCGCGGACAGGTCGGCGCCGAGGGACTCGGCGAGCTGCGCGTACCGCTCGATCGGCTTGGTCATCGGCACCCGCGCGGTGGTCACGGTGACGGTGGGGGCGAGCGGGAGGATCTTGCCCTTGCTCTCGTCCGGCACGTACCAGAAGGCGCCCGGGTCGTACATGTGGGTGACGAGCAGTTCGGGCCGCAGGGCGGCGTACTTCTCCAGGTTGAACTCGCCCCAGACGTTGCCGAGGATCTCCACGGACTCGACGTCGAGGTCGCCGGCCTGCGGGTCCTTGCTGCCGTCGGAGCGCTTGGTCTCGCCGAACACCCCGACGATCTGCTTGTCGAGCCCGAAGTCGACAAGCGCGGCGGCGACCCCCGTGAAGGCGACCACCCGGGTCGGCCGGGCGGGGGCGCTCACCTTCTCGTTGCGGTCGTCCGTGAACGACCACGGCCCGCCGGAGTCCTTGGCGGCCGGGGTGGCGGAGTCCTCGTCCCCGCCGCAGCCGGCGAGCAGGGCTGCCAGGGTGGCGGCGCCACCGGCGGCGAGCAGGCCCCGGCGGGAGAGGCGGCGGGCGGACACGGGATGCGGCATGGCGGTGTCTTTCGATCAGGGTCGGGCGAATGACCATGGACAGCGGGGTTAGGTTAACCTAACCTAAACGGCTGTCAAGTCCCGTTCGGAATTCCGCACCAATCGGAGCCCACACTGTCCGCCACCCTCTCCCCCCGCGTCGGCGCGCCGCCGGCACCGCCGGCCGTACGCCGGCCCGGCCGGGCAGCCCTGCGGGCCGCCGGGCTCGCGGCGTCGGTGCTGCTGCTCGCGGCCGTCGCGGTGCTCAGCATCGCCGTGGGCGCCAAACAACTTCCCCTCACCGACGTGTGGCAGGGCCTGCTGGACCGCGACGCCGCCGAGTACGCCGTCGTGCACCGCATGCGGCTGCCGCGTACGCTGCTCGGCCTGCTCGCCGGGGCGGCGCTCGGCGTCGCCGGCGCGGTCATGCAGGCGCTGACCCGCAACCCGCTCGCCGACCCCGGCCTGCTCGGCATCAACGCCGGCGCGGCGGCGGCGGTGGCCACCGGGGCGCTGCTGTTCGGCGTCGGTGGCGTCGGCGGGCAGGTGTGGTTCGCGCTGCTCGGCGCGGCCGCCGTCACCGCCGCCGTGTACGCCGTCGGCGGCGGGCGCGGGGCCACCCCCGCCCGGCTGGCGCTGGCCGGCGCGGCGCTCAACGCCACCCTCTACTCGTACGTCAGCGCGGTGATGCTGGTGGACACGGCCTCGCTGGAACGGCTGCGGTTCTGGACGGTCGGCTCGCTGGCCAGCGCCGAGCCGTCGACCGTCCGCACGGTCGCGCCGTTCATGGCGGCGGGCCTGCTGGTCGCCCTGGCCGTCGCCCGCCCGCTCAACGCCCTCGCCCTCGGCGACGACGCGGCGCGCGCGCTCGGCGCCCGCCCGGCCCTGGTCCGGGGCGCGGTCATCCTGGCGATCACGCTGCTCTGCGGCGCCGCCACCGCCGCCTGCGGGCCGATCGTCTTCGTCGGGCTGCTGGTGCCGCACCTGGTGCGTGCGCTCACCGGGCCGGACCTGCGCTGGCTGCTGCCGTACTGCGCGGTGCTGGCACCGGTGCTGCTGCTCGGCGCCGACGTGCTCGGGCGGGTGCTGAACCGCCCCGGCGAGCTCCAGGTCGGGCTCGTGACCGCCGTGGCGGGCGGGCCGCTCTTCCTCTGGCTGGTGCAGCGCGGACGGGTGGCCCACCCGTGATCACCCTGCGTACCGGCGGCCTGTCCCTGCGGCTGCGTCCCCGCGCCGTCGCCGTCGGCGTCACCTGCGTGCTGCTGGCCCTGGCGCTGGGCGTGCTCGCCATCGGCAGCGGCGACTACCCGATGAGCCCCGCCGACGTGCTGCGCGCCCTCACCGGCCGGGGCACCCCGGCCGAGGAGTTCATCGTCACCGAGCTGCGGCTGCCCCGGGTGGTCACCGCCCTCTGCGTCGGCGCCGCGCTGGCGTTGGCCGGCGCGGTCTTCCAGTCCCTCGTACGCAACCCGCTCGGCAGCCCCGACATGCTCGGCTTCACCCAGGGCGCGGCCACCGGGGCGCTCGTCGTGGTGGTGCTCGGCGGCAGCAGCGTGGCGCTCGCCTCGTCGGCGGTGGTCGGCGGGCTGGTCACCGGCGCGCTGGTCTACGCGCGGTCCTGGCGGCGCGGCGTGCACGGGTACCGGCTGATCCTGGTCGGCATCGGCACCATGGCGATCCTCACCGGCGTCAACGGCTGGCTGCTCACCCGGGCCCCGCTGATGGACGCCGCCCGCGCCGTGCTCTGGCTCACCGGCAGCCTCGACGGTCGCGGCTGGTCGAACGCGCTGCCGCTGCTGATCGCGCTGGGCGTGCTGGTGCCCCTCATGCTGGCCGGCTACGGGCCGGCGATGCGGCTGGTCGAGATGGGCGACGACACCGCCGCCGCCCTCGGCGTACGCGTGGAGCGGCTGCGCCTCGTCGTGCTCGCGGCGGCGGTGCTGCTGGTCTCCCTCGCGGCGGCCGCCGCCGGGCCGGTGAACTTCGTGGCCCTCACCGCGCCACACCTCGCGCGGCGGCTGACCCGGGCCCCCGGGCCGAACCTGCTGCCCTCGGCGGCCGTCGGCGCGGTTCTCCTGGTCGCCGCCGACCAGCTCGCGCTGCGGGCCTTCCCCGGGCACCAACTGCCGGTCGGCGTCGTCACCGGCGTGCTCGGCGGCGCCTACCTGGTCTGGCTGCTGGCCACCGAGCGCCGGGCCGGCCGACTGTGACCGGACGCGGCCAGCGGGCCACCCACGACGAGAACGGAGCACCGAGCATGCAGTCCCGGCTGAGCGGCACCGCGATGACCCTCGCCTACGAGCGGCGGACCATCGCGCAGGACCTGAGCGTCGCCGTGCCCGACCGGTCCTTCACGGTCATCATCGGCCCCAACGCCTGCGGCAAGTCCACCCTGCTGCGGGCCCTGTCCCGGCTGCTGAAGCCGGCCGCCGGGGCGGTCCTGCTCGACGGCGAGGACATCCACCGGCAGCCGGCCCGCAGCGTGGCACGCACCCTCGGCCTGCTGCCGCAGACGTCCATCGCGCCGGACGGCATCGGCGTGGCCGAACTCGTCGCCCGCGGCCGGTACCCGCACCAGGGGCTGCTGCGGCAGTGGTCGCGCGAGGACGAACGGGTGGTCACCGAGTCGATGGCCGCCACCGGGGTCGCCGACCTGGCCGACCGGGCCGTCGACGAGCTCTCCGGCGGGCAACGGCAGCGGGTGTGGATCGCGATGGCGCTGGCCCAGCAGACCCCCCTGCTGCTGCTCGACGAGCCGACCACCTACCTGGACATCGCCCACCAGATCGAGATCCTCGACCTCTGCGCCCGGCTGCACGAGGAGCAGGGCCGCACGCTGGTGGCGGTGCTGCACGACCTCAACCACGCCGCCCGCTACGCGACGCACCTGATCGCGATGCGCGAGGGGGAGGTGGTCGCCGCCGGCGCGCCCCGGAAGGTGGTCACCGCCGAGCTGGTCGAGGAGGTCTTCGGGCTGCCCTGCCGCGTGATCGACGACCCGGAGACCGGTACCCCGCTGGTGGTCCCCGCCGCCCGCCGCCGGGCCGCCGCGAGCGCCCCGGCGGTCACCGCCGGCGGAGGCAAGGTGGGCGGGTGACGGGCGTTCGCGCCGCCGGCGCCGGCCGCCTGCCGGCCCGCGCCGCGCCACGGGTCGACCTACTCGCGCATCGACCGGAATCACCGTACGGTGGCACACGATGCGTGATCTCGCCAGCACCTACCGACAGGACGTCGACGGCTTCGGCCGGGTGACGATCCGACCCGTCGACCCCGACACCGACATCGACCTGATCCACGCCTGGGTCAGCCAGGAACGCGCCCGGTTCTGGGGCATGCGCGACGCCGGCCGCGACCGGGTCGAGGAAATCTACCGCTACCTCGACTCGCTGCCCACCCACCACGCCTGGCTGACCCACCGCGACGGCACACCGGTGGCGCTGTTCCAGACCTACGAGCCGGCCGCCGACCCGGTCGGCGAGTGCTACCCGGTCCAGCCCGGCGACCACGGGGCCCACCTGCTGATCGGCCCGCCCGGCGCGGTCGAGCGGGGCTTCACCGGCACCCTGTTGCGCGTGTTCCTCGACTTCGTCTTCGCCGACCCGCGACACCGGCGCGTCGTGATGGAGCCGGACGCGCGCAACGACAAGGCGGTCGAGCGGCTCCGGCGCACCGGCTTCGTCGCCGGCCCGCTGATCGACGTGAACGGCAAGCGGGCCCGGCTGCTCTTCCTCGACCGGGAGACCTTCGAGGCCGGCCGGCCCTGAGACGCGGGACGCTCCCCGGGCGATCGCCCACCCGGGGAGCGTCGGGGGCTCAGCCGCCCGGCCGCAGCACCCGGCCCGGGCCGGCGACGTTGTCCGCCGCGGCCTGACTGCGCTGGGTGCCGGTGACGCAGACGTCGTCACCGAGGAACGCGTCGCGCCACACGTAGCCGGCGACGCAGGTGTGCGGGCCGTACGGGCCGTTGACCCAGCGGCTCGTGGCGACGGCGTTGTCCGCGAGCACCTGGGAGCGGGTCGTCCCGGTGACGCAGACGTAGTCGGACTGGTCGGCGTCGCGCCAGACGTACCCGCTGACGCAGGTGTTCGGCCCCGCGACCAGGCGCGCCGGGTTGCGGCGGCTCGCCGCGGCGGCGTTGTCCGAGGCCGCCTGGGTGCGCTGGGCGCCGGTCACGCAGACGTCGTCACCGGCGTACGCCTCCCGCCACACGTAGCCGGAGATGCAGGTGTGCGGGCCGTACGCGCCGTTGGTCCAGCGGCTCGGGGCCGCCGCGTTGTCCGCCCACACCTGGCTGCGGGTCGCCCCGGTGACGCAGACCATGTCGCCCGGCCGGGCCTCCCGCCAGACGTACCCCTGCAGGCAGCGGTTCACCACGTCGGTGGTGACGGTGACCGACGCGGAGTTGCCCGAGATCCAGTTCACGCCGATCTGGACCCCGTTGGCGTTGAGCGACTGGGCCGGACCGCCGCCGGGCCCGGTACGCAGCAGCGTGGGCGTGCCGTTGCGGACCTCGTGCAGCAGGACCGTGTCGGCCGGGATGCCGGCGCTCCAGCCGGTCTTGCGGCGGAACTCCACGGTGTAGTAGTGGAACGTGTCGGCGGGGTCGAACGGGATCCGGACCAGTTGCGGGCCGCTCGTCGAGGGCACCTCCAGCGGCGCCAACGTGATGCTCCGCGAGCCCACCCCGTCGGCGGCCATGGTGAACACCCGGTTCTTCGGCAGCCAGCCCAGCTCGTCGCGGTGGAACGCGTTGAGCCCGACCGCGCTCGTGCCGTAGTTCGCCGTGGCGAAGGCGTGGATGTGCATCGCGCTCATCTCGTCCCACGGGTCGTCGTACTCCCCCGGCTGGGACCACGGCGCGTTCTGGTAGGTGGTGTCGTTGGAGAACGAGTGCCCCAGGTTGTAGCCGTGCAGCATCTCGTGGGCGGCGAAGCCGACGTTCCAGGCGCCCGGGTCGAGCAGCACCCGCCCGCCGGCGGCCCCGGAGTCGACCCAGTCGTTGAGCATGACGGCGGTGCGGTGCCCGGCGGGGACGGTGTAGCCGTTGGCCGCGGCGGTGTCGACGCAGCGCTGGATGCGGGTGCCGCGGTCGATCGACTGGTACTGCGCCAGGGTGTACGGCATCGTGTACCAGCCCCGGACGGCCGAGCCGGCCAGCGAGACCCGGCCACCGGACTGGTCGGCCAGGTAGTCCGCCACCCCGGAGGTGCCGAGGCCGGCGTCGGTGAGGAAGTTGGCGAAGAACGACGGCGCCCGGGGCTCCGCCGGCTTGTCGCTGAACTTGCAGAGCAGCACCGACCAGGGGGTGCTGTTGCGGATCGGGCTGGCCGCCGCCGGCCCCGTCGCCGCCACCACCGTCCCGATGACGGCGCAGCTGAGCGCCACGGTCGCCGTGGCGACGCGGCGCAGCAGGTTGGGTCCCACTCGCACTCTCCGTTTCCGTCGGCCCGCCCGGTGCGGACCAGTGGGAGACATGGGAGCACCCGGCGTCACCGCGCGGATGCGGCAAGTCGCATTGGCGACGGGCCGAAATCCGACTCGCCCCCGCCGCCGGGACCGGCGACGGGGGCGGAGCCGCCCGGGCGGAAGGGCGGCAGCGGGCGGATGCCACCCGGCGGTACGCCCTCGGGGCCCGGCGGGAGGCCTCAGCCGTGCAGCCAGCGGTGGATGCACTGCAACAGGTCGGCGGCGTCGACCGGCTTCGTGACGTAGTCGCTGGCGCCGGAGGAGATGCTCTTCTCCCGATCGCCGTGCATGGCCTTCGCGGTCACCGCGATGATCGGCAGGTCGGCGTAGCGGGGCATGGCGCGGATGGCCGCCGTCGCCGCGTAGCCGTCCATCTCCGGCATCATCACGTCCATCAGCACGAGGTCGATGTCGTCGTGACGCATCAGCGTCTCGACGCCCTGCCGGCCGTTCTCCGCGTACACCACGTCGAGCCCGTGCAGCTCCAGGATGTTGGTCAGCGCGAAGACGTTGCGCGCGTCGTCGTCCACCACCAGCACCTTGCGCCCGGCCAGGTCGCCGGGCAGGGCGTCGACGACGGGACGGACGTCGGGCAGCGCCGGGGCGAACGGCAGCACCCGCTCCGGCGTCACCGCCGTGAGGTGCAGGGCGATCCGCTCGCGCAGGTCGTCCAGGCTGCGCAGGACCTCCAGCGGCCGCTCGTGGGTCAACGCCTGCAACAGGGCCTGCGAGCCCGACGGCAGCGGGTGTCCGTGGTACGCCAGCACGGGCACCCCGCGCAGCGCCGGATCGTCGTGCAGCGCCTTCAGCAGGTTCGTACCGCCGTCGTCGGGCAGGTCGAGCTGGAGCACCAGGACGTGGTGCCGCCCGGCGGCGAGCGCCTCGACCGCCGAGGCCACGTCCACCGCGGTGGAGATCTCCACCGGCGGGTGGGCGTCGCCCAGGTCCGCCGCGACGCCCTGGGCGAGCAGCGTCAGCAGCCCCTTGTCGTGACGCTCCAACACCAGCATCCGGCGGACCTCGCCGGGCTGGAGGGTCACGGCCGGCGGCAGCGTGGCCGGCGGCGTCCAGGGCAGGGTGGCCGGGGGCGTCCACGGCAGGGTGGCCGGCGACGTCCAGGGCAGCGCGCCGGCACGGCCCGCGGCCGGCAGCGCGCCGGTCGGGCGGTCGTGCGGGACCGCCGCGTCGCCGGTCCCGGCGGGCACCGGCCCGACGGGCAGGTAGAGGGTGAACGTGCTGCCCCGGCCGAGCACGCTGCGCGCCTGGATCCGGCCGCCGAGCAGGTGGGCGATCTCCCGGCTGATGGACAGCCCGAGGCCCGTGCCCCCGTACCGCCGGCTGGTCGTGCCGTCGGCCTGCTGGAAGGCGTCGAAGATCGCGGTCAGGTGCTGCTCGGCGATGCCGATGCCGGTGTCGATCACCCGGAACGCGAGGAAGACGTCCGTCTGGGCGAGCCCCTCGGGCAACTCACCCGGCGCGGCCCGCTCGATGCGCAGCCGTACCCGCCCCTTCTCGGTGAACTTGACCGCGTTGGAGACCAGGTTGCGCAGCACCTGCCGCAGCCGCTGCTCGTCGGTGTGCAGCTCGGTCGGCACGCCCGGCCCGGTGCTGATCTCCAGCTCCAGGCCCCGGGGCGTGGTCAGCGGCCGGAAGGTGGCGTCGACGTAGTCGCGCAGCGCGGCCAGCTCGAACGTCTCCGGGTTGATGTCCATCTTCCCGGCCTCCACCTTGGACAGGTCGAGGATGTCGTTGATCAGCTGGAGCAGGTCCGTGCCGGCCGAGTGGATGACCGTCGCGTACTCCACCTGCTTGGCGGTCAGGTTGCGGTTCGGGTTCTGCGCGAGCAGTTGGGCGAGGATGAGCAGCGAGTTCAGCGGCGTACGCAGCTCGTGGCTCATGTTCGCGAGGAACTCCGACTTGTACTTGGAGGCGAGGGCGAGCTGCTGGGCGCGGGCCTCCAGCTCCTGCCGGGCCTGCTCGATCTCGGAGTTCTTCGTCTCGATGTCGTGGTTCTGCCGGGCCAGCAGGGCCGCCTTGTCCTCCAGCTCGGCGTTGGAGCGCTGGAGCTCCTCGGAGCGGGCCTGCAACTCCTCCGAGCGGGCCTGCAACTCCGCGGCGAGGCGCTGCGACTCGGTGAGCAGCACGTCGGTACGGGCGTTGGCGACGATGGTGTTGACGTTGACGCCGATGGTCTCGGTCAGCTGGTCGAGGAAGTCGCGTTGCACCTCGGTGAAGCGGCTCATGCTGGCCAGCTCGATGACGCCGAGCACCTGGTCCTCGAAGAGGATCGGCAGCACCACCAGGTGCAGCGGGGCGGCGGCGCCGAGGCTGGAGGAGACGGTGACGTAGTCGGCCGGCACGGTGTCCACCACGATGGCCCGCTTGCTCACCGCGGCCTGCCCGACGAGCGAGTCGCCGAGGGCGTACCGGCGGCCGGAGGTGTCGTGCCCGTACCCGCCGACGACCCGCAGGCCGGTCCCGCCGGGGCCGTCGTCCACCAGCAGGAACGTGCCGAGCTGCGCGGAGACCAGCGGGGCCAGCTCGTTCATCACCAGACCGGCGACCACGTCCAGGTCGCGGTGGCCCTGCATCAGGCCGGCGATGCGGGCCAGGTTGGTCTTGAGCCAGTCCTGTTCCTGGTTGGTGCGGGTGGTCTCGCGCAGCGACTCCACCATCGAGTTGATGTTGTCCTTCAGCTCGCCGACCTCGCCGGGGGCGTCCACGGTGATGGAGCGGGTCAGGTCGCCGGTGGCCACCGCGCTGGTCACCTCGGCGATGGCGCGCACCTGGCGGGTGAGGTTCCCGGCCAGCTCGTTGACGTTCTCGGTGAGCCGCTTCCAGGTGCCGGAGACGCCCTCGACCTCGGCCTGGCCGCCGAGGCGGCCCTCGCTGCCGACCTCCCGGGCCACCCGGGTCACCTCCGCCGCGAACGACGACAGCTGGTCCACCATCGTGTTGATGGTGGTCTTCAGCTCCAGGATCTCGCCGCGCGCGTCGACGTCGATCTTCTTGGTCAGGTCGCCCTGGGCCACGGCCGTGGTGACCTGGGCGATGTTGCGGACCTGGCCGGTGAGGTTGTTCGCCATCGAGTTGACGTTGTCGGTGAGGTCCTTCCAGGTGCCGGCCACGTTCGGCACCCGCGCCTGCCCGCCGAGGCGGCCCTCGGTGCCGACCTCCCGGGCCACCCGGGTCACCTCGTCGGCGAAGGCGCCGAGCGTGCCGACCATCGTGTTGATGGTCTGCGCGAGCACGGCCACCTCGCCCTTGGCCTCCACGGTGATCTGCCGGCTCAGGTCGCCCTGGGCGACGGCCGTGGCGACCAGCGCGATCGAGCGCACCTGGTTGGTGAGGTTGTTGGCCATCTCGTTGACGTTGTCGGTGAGGTCCTTCCAGGTGCCGGCCACGTTGGACACCCGGGCCTGGCCGCCGAGGCGGCCCTCGGTGCCCACCTCCCGGGCCACCCGCGTCACCTCGTCGGCGAACGCGGAGAGCTGGTCGACCATCGTGTTGATGGTCTCCTTCAGCGCCAGGATCTCGCCGCGCGCGTCGACCCGGATCTTCTGCGTCAGGTCGCCCTTCGCCACCGCGGTGGTCACCTCGGCGATGCTGCGCACCTGGGCGGTGAGGTTGTCCGCCATGACGTTGACCGACTCGGTGAGGTCCTTCCAGGTGCCGGAGACGCCCTTGACGTCCGCCTGGCCGCCGAGGCGCCCCTCGGTGCCCACCTCCCGGGCGACCCGCGTCACCTCGTCGGCGAACGACGACAGTTGGTCCACCATCGTGTTGATGGTGTTCTTCAGCTCCAGGATCTCGCCGTGCGCGGTGACGGTGATCTTCTGCGACAGGTCGCCCCGGGCCACCGCCGTGGCCACCTGCGCGATGCTGCGCACCTGGTCGGTGAGGTTGACCGCCATCGAGTTCACCGAGTCGGTGAGGTCGCGCCAGGTGCCGGCCACGCCGCTGACCTGGGCCTGACCGCCGAGCCGCCCGTCGGTGCCGACCTCGCGGGCCACCCGGGTCACCTCGTCGGCGAACGACGACAGCTGGTCCACCATCGTGTTGATGGTGCTCTTGAGCTCCAGGATCTCGCCCCGGGCGTCGACGGTGATCTTCTGCGACAGGTCGCCCCGGGCCACGGCCGTGGTGACCTGGGCGATGTTGCGGACCTGGCTGGTCAGGTTGCCGGCCATGAAGTTCACCGAGTCGGTGAGGTCGCGCCAGGTGCCGGCCACGCCGGGCACCTCGGCCTGGCCGCCGAGGCGGCCCTCGCTGCCGACCTCCCGGGCCACCCGCGTCACCTCGTCGGCGAACGACGACAACTGGTCCACCATCGTGTTGATGGTGATCTTCAGCTCCAGGATCTCGCCGCGCACGTCCACGGTGATCTTCTGCGACAGGTCGCCCCGGGCCACCGCCGTGGCCACCTCGGCGATGTCGCGGACCTGGTCGGTGAGGTTGCCCGCCATGGCGTTGACGGAGTCGGTGAGGTCCTTCCAGGTGCCCGACACCCCGGGCACCTCGGCCTGGCCGCCCAGCTGCCCCTCGGTGCCCACCTCCCGGGCCACCCGGGTCACCTCGGAGGTGAACAGCGACAACTGGTCGACCATGCCGTTGAAGACGGTGGCGATCTCCCCGAGCAGGCCGTCGGCGTCCTCCGGCAGCCGGGTGCCGAAGTCACCGTCGCGTACCGCCGTCAGGCCGGCCAGCAGCTGCCGGAGCCCCGGATCGGCCATCGCCGCGGCCCCTCCGGTCGCCGGGTTGCGCCGCGACGCCGTCTTCTCGACCACCACAACCACCTCGCGCAGCAGCCGGGGGCCTGCCCGCCGGCACAACATCGACCGCGCAAGTATGCACAGCCCGGTCGCCGCACGCGCGCCGGCCGGCACCCCGCGGCGCCGGCCGTCCGGCGGCTGCGCACCAGCACGGTTACCAGGGGCGCGGCGCGGGTAGAGGCGACGCTCGAACCGGTCCGACCGGAACGGGGGACTCGCCGGGGCGGTCCTCGACGCCGGCCCGGCGAGCGGGTCCGGTGTGGAGCGCGCCCCGCCGGAAAAGGAGTGCCGACGGTGCGACAGTGGTGGCGGGGCGCGCGCGGGCGGATCCGCGCCGACGGCATGACCGTGGTCGAGCTGACCCTTGCCGCGACCGTCGCCTGGATGCTCGCCGCGCGGGTGATCGGCCACCCGGACCCGTTCTTCGCGCCCACGGCCGCGCTGGTCGTCCTCGGCGAGGCACGGGGGCGGCGGGTCCGGCAGACGGTGGAGATCCTGCTCGGGGTCGCGGCCGGGGTGCTCGTCGCCGAGCTGCTGGTGTACACGCTCGGCCCCGGCACCGGCACCGTCTTCCTGGTGCTGCTGCTGACCACCGGCCTGATGGTGGCGATCGGGGCGCGCACCACCCTCGTGGTGCAGGCGGCGGTCTCCGCGATGTACCTGGTGGCGGTCGCCGCGCCCAGCGGCACGCTGATGCCCTTCCGATTCGTCGACGCGCTGATCGGCGGCGTGGTCGCGCTGGCCGCGAGCCAGCTCCTGGCGGCCCGCGACCCCCTCGCCCCGCTGGTGCGGGAGGCCCGGCAGAGCTTCGCCGACCTCGCCGAGGTGCTCGACGCGCTCGACGACGCGCTCGCCCGCTGCGACGAGACCGTCGCCCGGACCGCGCTGGACCGGGCCCGGGAACTGGACGACTGCGTGGACCGGCTGCGCACGGCGGTCCGGGCCACCGGGGAGACGCTGCGGTTCCGGGTCCGCCGGCGGCGGCACGTCGGGCAGGTACGGGAGGTGGAGGCGACCGCCCGGCAGCTGGACTACGCCGTGCGCAACGTCCGGGTCCTGGCCCGCGCCGGGGTGACGCTGACCCGGCTGTGCACCGACACGCCGCCGGAACTGGGCGACGCGATCCCCGCCCTGGCCGCCGCCGTACGCGCCGCTGGCGAGGCCGTCGCGACGGACCTGACCGGCGAGGACGCCGCCCGGCACGCCGCCCGGGCCGACGAGGCGGCCATGACCGCGGTCCGGGTCGCCGGCCGGCTGCTCGCGTCCGACCCGGCGCTGCCCGTCACGATGATCGTCGGCCAGATCCGGGCGACCGCCATCGACCTGCTGCGCGGGGTCGGCCACGACGACGTCGCCGTGCTGGAGCGGGTGGACGAGGCGCTCGGGGTGGTGCCCGCTCAGGTGGCGTCGCAGCGCTCCGAGAGCGCGTAGCGGACCAGCACGACGTCGCCGATCTGGCGGGTCTCCGCCACCCGCGCCCGGCGACCGGGATGCCAGGGGAAGCTCCCGTCGCCGACGAACCGGGGCGCCCGCCCGTCACCGACGAAGAACGGGGCCAGGACCAGGTGCAGCTCGTCGGCGAGGCCCGCGGTGAGGAACTGCCCGAGCACGCTCGCCCCGCCCTCCACCATCAGCCGGTCCACGCCCCGGCCGGCCAGGTCCGCCAGCAGCCACGCCGGGTCCACCGGCTCGCCCGCGTCCACCACGGTGGCCCGGCCCGCCAGCCGCTCCCCCGTCTTCGCCACGGCCGGGGTGGCACAGTAGACGATCCGGTCGGCGTCGCCGGTGGTGAAGAAGCGGGCCGTCGGGTCCAGGTCGCCGCAGCCGGTCACCGTCACCTTGGTCGGGGAGGCGGGCAGGCCCCGCGCGACCCGTTCGGCGCGCCGCCGCGCGGAACGGACCAGCAGACGCGGGTCGTCGCGGCGGACCGTGCCCGCGCCGACCAGGATCGCGTCGCAGCCCGCCCGGACCGCGTCGACCCGGTCCAGGTCGGCCTCGTTGGACAGCAGCAGCCGCTGCCCGCTCGCGTCGTCGAGGTAGCCGTCCATCGACGTGGCGCAGCTGAGCAGGACGTACGGGCGGTCAGTCACGGACGAGGGGCAGGTCGAGGGCGTGCCCACCACGCCCGGCCTTCGCCGCCAGGTAGCCGGCGTTCGCCGGGGACAGGTGCACCCCGGTGGGTACGCGCGCGGTGACCGTCACCCCGAGCCGCTGAAGCTGTGCCGCCTTGTCCGGGTTGTTGCTCAGCAGGGCGGCCCGGTCCACGCCCAAAGCGGCGAGCATCTGCGCGGCCACGGTGTAGTCCCGCTCGTCGGGCTGGTGGCCCAGCGCCAGGTTCGCCTCGTAGGTGTCCAGCCCGGCGTCCTGCAACGCGTACGCGTCGAGCTTGGCGTACAGGCCGATGCCGCGTCCCTCCTGCCGCAGGTAGAGCAGGTAGCCGCCGGCGTCGGCGATGCGTTCGACCGCCTCGCGCAGTTGGGGGCCGCAGTCGCAGCGCCGGCTGCCGAACACGTCCCCGGTCAGGCACTCGCTGTGCGGGCGGACCAGCGGCGGCGACGGGCGCGCCGTGGCCCTGTCGACGGGACCGGCCCGGTCACCCAGGCCGAACGCGAGGTGCTCCCGGCCGTCCACGAGACCGTCGAAGGAGAACACCCGGGCGGTGGTGAGGTATCCGTCGGGGAACCGCAGCGGCACGGTGACCTGCGTACGGACCGTGGCGGCGGGCGGGGATTCGGACATCGGGCTCCTCGTCAGACGGTGCCGGCGGGCACGCGGGCACGGCGGACCAGCAGGACGGCGGCGCCGGGCAGGCTGGCGGCGAGCACCAGGACCCCGTACACCGTGGCGGTGGCGACGCCCTCGGCGGCGCTCAGGCCGGCGGCGCCGAACGCCCACGCGGCCACGCCCTCGCGGGGGCCGAAGCCGGCGACGTTCACCGGCACCCCCATGGCCAGCAGCGCCAGCAGGGTCAGCGGCACCAGCAGGGTCAGCGGCGCGGTGGAGCCGGCGGTACGCGCGGCCAGCACGAACGTGGCGAGGTGGCCGGCGACGGCCACGGTGGAGGCCACGAGCACACCCAGCCAGGCGCGGCGGCCGAGCAGCCCGGCGCGCACGTCGGCCACCGCCGCACGCGCCGCGCGCGCCCACCGCGACGGCCCGGCGGTGGGCAGCGCGCGGGCCAGCAGGACGACGCCCAGCCCGGCGGCGGCCAGCAGCGCCGCCACCACCGGCAGGTGGGGCCGCACCGGCGACGGGAACGCGGCGAGCACGACCACCGCCACGGCGGCCAGCACGACCTGCCCGGCGACGCGTTCCCACACCACCGCGCGCACCCCCCGGCCGACGTCGCCGACGTCGCGGCCGTGCCGCACCGCCCGGTGCACGTCGCCGAGCACACCGCCGGGGAGAGTCGAGTTCAGGAACACCGCCCGGTAGCAGTGCGCGAGCGCCGTCGGCAGCGGCAGCCGCACCCCCAGCCCGTTGGCGACGAGGCTCCACCGCCAGGCGCAGCAGCCCGTGGTCAGCGCTCCGATGGCGACGGCGGCGGCCAGCGCCGGGCCGTCGACCAGGCGGAGCCCGGCGAGGAACGGGCCGGCACCCAGCCAGCCCAGCAGCACGGCCAGCACGCCCCCGCCGCCGAGCGTCCGCACCCATGGCCAGCACCGGCGCGCCACCAGCCGGGCCCGTCCCGGACGCTCGCCTCGCCGGTGGGCGCGCACCGGCGGGGCGCCCGGTTCAGCCACAGCCGGCCAGCAGGTCGAGGTGCTCGACCAGCACGTCGAGCCGGCCGGCGGCGATCTCGGCGCGGCGCCGGCCGGCGTACGCCCGGGTCGGGCCCGTCAGCTCTGGCCGCTGCTCGCAGGCGGCGTCGAGCCAGCCGGTGAACCACTCGCCAACCAGCTCCGCCCGCTGCGGGCCGAGCCGCCACGGGCTGGGCCGCAGGACCACGTCGACGCCGTGCCGGGCGAACGCCGCCGCGCAGGCGTGCACGGCGTCCGGCCCGAGCAGGGCGCGCCCGTCGACCGTGCGTCGCTGGTGGTCGTTGAACGCGGCGGCGATCCGCCCGTCCCACGGATCCGCCGGAGTGAGCCGCACCCGGCCGGTCACCGACAGGGCCAGCAGGGCCGGACGGCCCGCCCCGGCGCAGGCCGCGACGAGCCGCTCGACCTCCGCCGCGGTGAGCATGTCCAGCAGCGCGGACGCGGTGACCAGCGACGCGTCGGCCAGGTCGGCGGCCGTCAGCCGGGTGAGGTCGCCGCGGCGGACCTCGACGGTGACCGGGCCGCCGTCGCCGGCGGCGGGCATCCCGGCGGCCGCGCGGGCGAGCAGGTCGGCGTCCCGGTCGTGCAGGATCCAGTGCTGCGGGCCGGGCAGCCGCGGCGCGAGCCAGCGACCCATCGCGCCGGTGCCGGTGCCGAGGTCGTGCACGACGAGCGGTCCGGCGCCGGCCAGCCGGGGGCGGACCAGGTCCACCAGGTCCTCGGCGCGGGCCGCCGCGTCGGCGGGCTCCCGCAGCGCCAGCCAGTGCGCGAAGCGCGGCGGCAGGTGCCCGGTCATGCCGCAGCCGTCCCGGCCAGCACCGCGCCAGCGACGGTCGCGGAGACCGTCCAGTCGTCGAGCGTGCGCCGCCGCCCGCGCGCCGCCCGCCGCAGCGCCCGACGCAGGTCGGGCTCGCCGAGCCAGCGCCGCAGCGCGCCGGCCAGGGCCGCCGGGTCGTCGGGCGGCACGAGCAGTCCCGGCGCCGCGCCGTCGGGCGCGCGGCCCAGGGCCTCGGGCAGCCCGCCGGCCGCCGTGGCGAGCACCGGCACGCCCCGCGCGAGGGCCTCGGTGACCACCATCCCGTACGTCTCCCGGCGCGAGGCCAGCACCAGCAGGTCGGCGGCGGCGTACGCGGCGTGCAGGGCCGCCCCGGTGCGCGGGCCGACCAGGCGCACCCGGTCGGCGAGACCGTGCCCGGTCACCCGCCGCCGCAGGGCCGCCACGAACCCCGGGTCCCGGGTCAGCGGCCCCACGCAGACACAGCCCCAGGGCAGGTCGGCGACCGCCGCCAGTGCCTCCACCAGCACGTCGTGCCCCTTCTGCGGGGCGAGGGCGGCGACGCAGAGCAGGTTTCCGCCGGCCGGTGACCCGGGCGCGGGCGGGGCCGGGTCCACGCCGGGCCGGGCGACGTGCACCCGGTCGGCCGGCAGCGCGTACCGGTCGAGCAGCCGCCGCCGGGTCCACTCGCTGGTGGTGACGACCGCGCCGGCGGCGGCCAGGGCGGCGGCCTCGGCGTCGTGCTCCAGCGGCAGGTGCACGAGGACGACGAGGCGCAGCCGCCGGGCGTGCGTGGCGAGCACCTCCGGCACGCAGGAGGCGACCAGCCCGTCGAGCAGGACCGGCGACCCGTCGGGCAGCGCCGCGAGCACCGTGGCGAGCCCGGCGCGGGCAGCCCGGTCGGGGCGGGGCCAGTCGCCGGGCACGGCGTGTTCGCGGACCGTCCAGCCGGCCGCCGCGAGGCCCCGGCAGAGCCGGCGGTCGTAGCCGTTGCCGCCGCTCGGCTCGGCCGGGTCGTCGATGTCGTTCGGCAGCACGACGTGCACCGTCGCCATTCAGAGCGACCGTTCGTAGCTGGCCCAGGCGACGTGCGACTCGTGCAGCGTGACGGTGATGCCGGCCAGGGCGCGCGCGCCCGCGCCGAGGTCGCCGGCGCGTACCCGCTCGGCGAGACGGTCGGCGACCGCGCGGGCCAGCACCTCGGTGGTCGTGTTCACCCCGGCGAAGGCCGGGTCGTCGTCGAGGTTGCGGTAGGTCAGTTCCCCGAGCACCGCCTTGAGCTGGTCGGTGGCGAGCCCGATGTCGACCACCACGCCGTCGGCGTCGAGGTCGGGGCGGCGGAAGGTGGCGTCCACGACGAAGGTCGCCCCGTGCAGGCGCTGCGCCGGACCGAACACCTCCCCCCGGAAGCTGTGGGCGATCATCATGTGGTCTCGTACGGTCACGCTGAACACGGGTCACTCTCCGTCGTAGGTGATGAGGTGGCACAGTGCGGGGAGACTGCCGGCGGTCAGCCGGGCCAGCACGTCGGGCAGCTCCGCGAAGCGGGACTCGCCGGTGAGCAGCGCGTCGAAGGCGGGATCGGCGAGCAGCTCCAGGGCGAGCCCCAGCCGGTCGGCGAAGCTGCGGCTGCCCCGTCGGGCCGGCGCGACGGCGCCCACCTGGCTGCCGCGCACGCTCAGCCGTCCGGAGTGGAACGCCCCGCCCAGCGCCAGCGCGACGGTGCGGTCGCCGTACCAGCTCAGCTCGACGACGGTGCCCTCCGGCCGGAGCAGCTCCAGCGAGCGTTGCAGGCCGGCGGCGGTGGCGCTGGCGTGCACCACGAGGTCCCGCCCGCCGGCGGCCTCCTCCGGCGGGGCGAAGCCGACGCCGAGTGCGGCGGCGACGGTCGCCCGGGCCGGGTCGGTGTCGACCAGCTCCACCCGCACGCCCGGAAAGCGGGCGAGCAGCGCCGCCACGCAGCAGCCGACCATGCCGCCGCCGACCACGCTCACCCGGTCGCCGACCAGGGGCGCGGCGTCCCAGAGCGCGTTCACCGCCGTCTCCACCGTCCCGGCGAGCACCGCGCGGGCGGGCGGCACCGCGTCCGGCACGGGCACCACCGCGCCGGCCGGGACCACGTACGCGGTCTGGTGCGGGTGCAGGCAGAACACGGTGCGGCCCCGCAGCTCGTCCGGGCCCCGCTCGACCACCCCCACGTTGAGGTAGCCGTACTTCACCGGCGCCGGGAAGTCCCCCTCCTGGAACGGGGCGCGCATCGCCGCGTGCTGGTCGGCGGGGACGCGGCCGGCGAAGACCAGCGTCTCCGTGCCCCGGCTGACGCCGGAGTACCGGCTGCGGACGAGCACCTCGTCCGGGCCGGGGTCGGCGAGCGGTGCCGACCGGATCTCACCCTCGCCGGGCGTACGCAGCCAGAAGGCGCGCGCCTCACCGGTCACCGGCTCCTCCTCACCCGCATCCGGGGCGAACCGAACGGCGGTATTTCCCGTAGTTCCTGTCGGATGTCGTCGACGATAGACACGGAGGCACGGTGCCCACGGTTCGAAAAGACCCGGCGATCGGGCTGATCGTCCAGATTGTCCTGCTGGCGGGGCTGGCCGCGACGGTCGGTCTCGGCCCGGCGGGCTGGCTCGCCGGGGCCGCGTACGGGGCGGCGCTGTGCCTGATCCTCGACCGGGGGCTGCGCCGGTCGGGCTCGCACGCCCTCGGGCCGGCCGACCGGGTGACGCTGGCCCGGGCGCTCCTCGTCGGCGGCGTGACGGCGCTGACCGGGGACGCGCTCGCCCCGACCGCCGTCGACCGGGCCGCGTCGGTCGGGGTGCTGGTCGCCCTCACCGCCGTGGCGCTGGTCCTCGACGCCGTCGACGGGTACGTGGCCCGGCGCACCGGCACCGCCAGCGCGCTGGGGGCCCGCTTCGACATGGAGGTCGACGCGTTCCTCATCCTCGTCCTCGGGGCGGCCGTCGCGCCCGCCGTGGGTGCCTGGGTGCTCGCCCTCGGCGCCATGCGGTACGCGTTCGTCGCCGCCGGGTGGGTGCTGCCCTGGCTGCGCCGGCCGCTGCCCCCGAGGTACTGGCGCAAGGTCGTCGCGGCGGCGCAGGGCGTGCTGCTGCTGGTCGCGGCTGCCGGGGTGCTGCCCGGACCGGGCGACGCGCTGGTGCTGGCAGTCGCGCTGGCCCTGCTCGTCGAGTCGTTCGGCCGCGACGTCGGGTGGCTGTGGCGGCGCCGCTCGGTCTGGGCGGTGCCACCGGGCGCCCCGCGCCGCCGGATCCGGCCCGCGGCGGTACGCCCCGACCTCGTCACCGCCCGTGACTGACCGCCCCCCGTCGCCGCCCGGGACCGAGCCGCCCTCGTCGCCGCGCACGAACGGCCGGCCCTCGTCGCCCCCCGCAACCTCGTCGCCGCCCGCGAACGACCGGCCCTCGTCGCCGCCCGGGACCGGACGGTCGGCTGTCGGGGCGCGCGGCCGTACCTCCGAAGGAGCGGGCGGGAGGCGGCGGGGCGCGGCGCGGGTGACGACCGCGCTGGCCGCCCTGCTCGTGCTGGTCGCCCTGACCGCGCCGCACCAGCCCGCCCGGCTCACGCCCGGCGCGTTCGTGCGGGTGCCCCTCGAAGGCCTGCTCGTGGTCGCCGTGCTGCTCGCCCTGCCGGCCCGCGCGCGGCGGCCGGTGGCGGCGCTCGCGGGCGCGCTGCTCGGGTTGCTGGCCCTGCTGAAGGTCGCCGACCTGGGCTTCCTCGCGACCCTCGGCCGCCCCTTCGACCTGGTGCTCGACTGGGCCCTGCTCGACGACGCGCTCGGGTTCCTCACCGATTCGGCCGGGCGGGCGGGCGCCGCCGGGGCGGTCGTCGCGACCGTGCTGCTGCTCGCCGCCGTGCTCCTCGCGACGACGCGGTCCGTGCTGCGGCTGACCCCCCTGCTGGTGCGGCACCGCGCCGCCACCCGGCGCACGGTCGCCGCACTGGTGGTGGTCTGGCTGGCCTGCGCCACGTTCGGCGTGCGCGTGTCCCCCGGCGTGCCGGTGGCCGACGCCGCCGCGACCGACCTGGTCGGCGACCACGCCCGCCAGGTACGCGCCCGGCTGCGCGACCGGGAGGTCTTCGCGGCCCAGGTCGGCGTCGACGCGTTCCGGGACGCCCCCGGCGACCGCCTGCTGACCGCGCTGCGCGGCAAGGACGTGGTGGTCGCCTTCGTGGAGAGCTACGGGCGCGACGCGGTGGAGAACCCGGAGTACGCCCCGGGCGTGGGCGCCGTGCTGGCCGACGGGGACCGCCGGCTGCGGGCCGCCGGCTTCGCCTCGCGCAGCGGGTTCCTCACCTCGCCGACCACCGGCGGCGGCAGCTGGCTGGCCCACGCAACGCTGCTGTCCGGCATGTGGGTGGACAACGACCAGCGGCACCGCAGCCTGCTGGCCAGCGACCGGTTGACGCTGGGCGGCGCCTTCCGGCGGGCCGGCTGGCGCACGGTGGGTGTGATGCCGGCGGCCACCCGGCCCTGGCCGGAGGGGGCCTTCTTCGGCTACGAACGCTTCTACGACGCCCGCAGCCTCGGCTACCGGGGGCCGAAGTTCAGCTACGCCCCGATGCCCGACCAGTACACCCTGGCGACCTTCGAGCGCCTGGAACGCACCCGGGCGGATCGCGCCCCGGTGATGGCCGAGATCGCGCTCGTGTCCAGCCACTCCCCCTGGACGAAGATCCCGCGCCTCGTCGACTGGTCGCGGGTCGGCGACGGGACCGTCTTCCACGGCGAGACCACCGGCAACCCGTCGTCGCAGCCCCGCGCCGGCTACCGCCGGTCCGTCGAGTACTCCCTGGGCACCCTCGTGTCCTACCTGGAGGCCCACGGCGACGACGACCTGGTGCTGGTCTTCCTCGGCGACCACCAGCCCGCCCCGGTCGTCACCGGCGCCCGGGCGGGCCGGGACGTGCCGGTCACCGTCGTCGCCCGGGACCCGGCCGTGCTCGACCGGATCTCGGGATGGGGCTGGGACGACGGACTCCGGCCCGGGCCGCGCGCGCCGGTCTGGCCGATGGACGCCTTCCGCGACCGGTTCCTCACCGCCTTCGGCGGCTGACCCCGCCCGCGCGACACCGTGGGCGGGCCGCCCCCGGAACGCCCGACGGAGCGCCTGCGGGAGCCGAAGGGGCCGCCGCCGGAGCGCGGGCAAGCCGCGTCGGGACACCGGCGGCCCGCCTCCGGGGCACCGGACAAGGCCGCCGTCGGGGCACCGGACGGAGGCCGCCGTCGGGCAGGTCCCGGCGGGGCGTCCGCGGCACGGGCCGGTTCCGTCAGCGGGGTGCCACGAGGCCGGCGTAGTCGTCGGCGGCCAGGGGCCGCCGGGACAGCGACCCGTCGGCGCGCGGCACCCCCAGCGGGGCCCCGCCCCGGAAGAAGGCCACGGTGTCGACGTCGGAACGGGCAGTCAGGGTGCAGACGATCTGCCCGAAGGCGAGGACCTCGTCGCTGCGGCCCGTCTCGTCGCCGGCCCCGCCGAGGTCCACGTCGACCTCGTTGCCCCGCGGCCGGGCGGCGGCGACCGGCACGGCCCCGGGCAGCGCCGTCGTCAGGCCCCGGTCGCGCTCGGCGGTGGTCGGGCCGGCCAGCAGGTGCTGGAGCTGGGCGTCGACGGTGGGCGTGCCGTCGACCCGACGCTCGACGCGGACCAGCCGGTCGTCGCTGACGAAGCAGAGCACCTCCGTCGTCCGCCCCGCCGTCAGGGTGGGGGTCGGTGT
>NZ_WAAS01000018.1:0-49511 GCF_008806585.1 Micromonospora sp. AMSO12t | reverse complement strand
AGGCCGGCTTCGGGCGCTGCTGCCCTGACCGCCGACCAACGGCACCGCCACTTTGGAAGATCGTATCCGGCTGTCCCGGTCTGTCTGTTGTGCCTGGTCGGCGGCGGGGTAACGCTGACCGGTGCTGCCCGCTGGTGACCGCCTACAGCACCGGCTTATAGCACGTGGCTGGCACGGCTCGCCCTGGGCGCGGTCGTCCGGCGTCGTACGGCTTTCCGCCCCGGCCTTCGGGCCGGGGCGGCTTGCCGTGGCGCCGGGTTGTCGCGCGCCTGAACCACGTACTTCGGTGGCAAGCCGCGAAGCGGCGCGGCAGCGATTGCCGGGACCACGACACGCCCCGGCCCTCGGGCCAGGTACGGCACGGCGGACGACCACCTCGCAATCGGCACGGCCATTCTCGTGCTGCCTGCTGGTCTGAACCGGCTACCCTCCCAGACGTGCGTGATGATCTATTCGTTCTTACCTGGCAGCAGCGACGGCAGGCCCGCACCGCTTGGCGTCGGGTGAGTGCGCAGCAGCGACGTGAGGCCGTACTGCGAGCGAAGGAGGGACAGTCAGCGCCGGATCCCAAGGTATCCGAAGCCGCCCGCAAGTACGGGGAGCATCTGCTACATAAGAGCCGTTCGAACCGCCTACCGCGATGGCTACAGCCTGCGGCGGGCGCGTTGGTAGCCGTTGTCGGAGTTCTTCTGGTCGCAGAAGTTGTCTCCTTCCCTGGCAGCCAGAAGGTCGGCGTGCTGTGGACCTTAGGAGGTCCCGTCGTCTTCCTTCTTGGACTGCTGAGTTGGTCCCAGCGCAAGTGGGGCCACCTACTCATTGCGGCGAACCCAGCGGAGTAGCGCGGCCGGGCAGTCTGGCCCGCCGCGCCGGCCGATGCCGGCCGGAGGCCGCCAGCAGGCCGAGCGCGGCGGGCGGAGTTCCGTGCGGTCCGGGACGAGCATTGGCGTAGACCTGAGTACTCTGCGAGCGCTCGGCAGAGTGCCGCCGTCCCGCAACGTTGCTGTCGACAGCCGTTCCTCTGGCGACCCCGGTTGACCCCCGCTGGAGGGATGCGGTCTCAACCTACCGCCCGGTGTTGGGCCATACCAGGCGGAGCCGACATCGACAAGCAGGCGCTGGTAAGCACTGCTTGACGTCATGGACCAAACCCGACCGACGTTGGTGCTGCCCTCCTGCTGCCTCGCCGCTGCTTTACGTCCCCTGCAGGCGTTCCGAGGTCGGAAGGTCACCCCAGCACATCGGTGTCCGGCCGCACCGGCAGGGCTGCAGCGTCCACACTTGGCCTGCCGCCACCGTGCACGAGCGTGACCCGCCGGCCATCCTGGATCCTGCGTTCGAGCACGGTCAGGTACGGAAGTAGCATCGGTGCGTGACGTATGGGACAGCGACGCTCATCGGTTGCGGGGCTCTCGTCCTCGGCGGACCAATCGGCCTGAGCCTGGTCGCCAACCTGATCCGGCGGCAGCGAGAGTTTGGCAGGCGGCCCCTGCGGCTCTTCGTGGCCAGCGGCATGATCGTGTCCGGGGCAATCTTCCTCTTCGGCGGTCCTGCTTTCCACCGGCTGTTTCCTCCGCCGTACGACCCGATGCTCGCCAACGGCAAAGGACTCGACCTGCGCGGCTTCCTGTTCTGGTGGGCCGCCTGGGCCGGCGCGGCGCTGACCTTCACCATCGCGCTCGCCTACGGCGTCGACCTGAGCCGGCTGAGGCGGTCGCGGCAGGCGGCGTGACACTGGTGAAGGGCGGGACAGCGGTCGTGAAGCGGCGGTGACCTGGTGCCCACGGGCGGGTGCGAACCTGCGACATACGGTCTAGGCCGTGTCTTCAAAGGTTCACAACCATTGGAGTAGCGCGGCGATGGTGACGGTGGCCCGGTACGACGTTGCTGTCTTGTCGTAGCGGGTCGCCGGGCTGCGGCACTGCTTGAGCCGGTTGAAGCACCGTTCGACGACGTTGCGGTGCCGGTAGAGCTGCTTGTCGAACGCCGGTGGCCGGCCGCCGCGGCTGCCTCGCCGGCGGCGGTTGGCCTTCTGGTCGGTGCGTTCGGGGATGGTGTGTCCGATGCCGCGGCGGCGCAGGTCTGCCCGGATGGCCTTGGAGCTGTAGCCCTTGTCGGCTATGACGTGCTCCGGCCGGACGCGAGGCCGGCCCGGACCTGAACGTTCGACACGGATCGCGGCCATGACATGGTGGAAGCGGGTGCAGTCGTTGACGTTGCCACCGGAGAGCACGAAGGCCAGGGTCCGACCCAGGCCGTCGCACGCGAGGTGAATCTTGGTGGTCAGTCCACCTCGAGATCGGCCGAGGGCGTGATCTTGTGGTTCGTCCGTTTCTCGGTGCCCCCTTTGGCGCCCGCGGCGTGCTGGTGGGCTCGCACGATGGTCGAGTCCACCGACACCAACCAGTCGATGTCCCCGGCCGCGTCCGCATCGGCCTGGACCCCGGCGAGCATCCGCTCGAACGTGCCGTCCAGGGCCCACCTGCGGAAACGGGTGTAGATCGACTGCCAGGACCCGTACCGGGCGGGCACATCCCGCCACGCCGCCCCGGCCCGAATCTTCCACACGATTCCGTTGAGCACCCGCCGGTCATCGGCCCGAGGCCGACCACCGGTCACCGCCGACGGCAGGTACCGCGACAGCGCTTCCCACTCGACGTCAGACAACTCGTAGCGACGACCCACGCGCTACATCATCCGACACCAAGATCCTTTGAAAACACGGCCTAGGAAGGCGACTGAGGCGGGTGGCGAGATCAAGACACGTACTCGTCCGGCTTCCGGCAAACCCGTCGACAGCCCCGACGGCGGACTGACCGAAGCGCTCGATCACGGTACGCCAACCGGTGCATCGAGGCACGCTGAGCCTTTTCCAGGCTGATCTTGCAGCTCAGGGCGGGTGTGGCGAGCCCGGGAATCGATGAAGGTGAGGCTCCGGGTAGGACAGCAGCCGACCAAGATCCGATGCCCCGACCGGTAGCCTCGCCTGTGCTGTCTTACCCCTCCACGATCTCGTTGTCCAGCCGGACCCTCAACCACCTCGCTGACCGTATCCGCAGCCACCGCAACCAGCGTCGATCCCGGTGGCGGCGACTCGACGCGGGACGGCAGGCACTGCTCGCTCTGGCGCACCTGCGCATCGGTGATACCTACACCCGCCTCGCTGCCGGGTTCGCCATCGGCGTGACTACTGCATGGCGGTACGTGCAGGAAGCTGTAGCCCTGCTCGCGTCGGCCGCCGATGACCTGGACACCGCCATGGACCGGATCCGCCGGCTGGCGTACGCGATCCTGGACGGCACCCTGATCCCGATCGACCGGGTGGCGGACCAGAGGCCGTACTACTCCGGCAAACATAAGCGGCACGGCGTGAACGTGCAGGTCATCGCCGACGCCGCCGGCCGGCTCGTGTGGGCCTCACCGGCACTGCCGGGCTCGACGCACGACCTCACCGCCGCCCGCGTCCACGGCATCATTGACGCGCTGACCAGCGCGGAGGTGATGACCTTCGCCGACAAGGGCTACCAAGGCGCCCGGGGCAGCGTGCGCACACCGTTCACAAGCGGCGCCGCCACCGGCCGAAGCTCTCGCGCGGACAGAAGGCGGTCAACCGGGCACACGCCAGAATTCGCGCTCGCGGCGAACGCGCCATCGCGACGCTCAAGACTTGGAAGATGCTGACCAAGCTGCGCTGCTGCCCGCTCCGCGCCACCGAGATCGTGCAGGCCATCCTCGTCCTGCACCACGTCGAAGCGAACCGCTACGCATGATGGGAAATGTCCCCGATGGTGGAACTCGGTGGCGGCTGCGGACAGGTACAGGTGTGACAGCTGAGATGCGGGTCCGGGTCCGGGCCGGAGACACCGATGCGTTCGGTGCGCTCTTCGATGAGCATGCCGATGCGATTTATCGGCATGCGGTGTGGAGTGGGGGCGATCCGGTTCAGGCCGAGGATGTGGTGTCGCTGACCTTCCTTGAGGCGTGGCGAATCCGCGAATCCTTGCATCCGGATGGAGACAGCCTGCGGCCGTGGCTGCTCGGGATCGCCACCAATGTGCTGCGCAATCGCAGGCGGGCGGCGCGCCGGCACCGGGAGGCATTGCGGCGATTGCCGGTACGCGACACCGTCCCGGACTTCGCTGACGAGGTGGTTGCCCGGATGCACGATGCCGACCAGGTGGCTGCGGTCATGGCGGGACTGCGGGCGCTGCGCCGGGCGGACCGGGAGGTGTTCCTGCTCTGCGTGTGGTCGCAACTGGACTACGCGGCGGCGGCCGAGGCGCTGGGTGTACCTGTCGGGACCGTGCGTTCGCGGCTGTCGCGGGCCCGGACCCGGCTGCGGGTGCTGGCACAGCAGGAGATGGCGCGTAGCCGAATGATCCCCGTCGAGCAGGGAGAGTACCGATGAGCGAGCCCACCGCCCCCCAGGTGCCGGCCATGTCGGCGCTGCGCCGGCAGGCACTGCGGCATCATCTGATGAACGAGGTTGAGCGGCCGGCCCGGCGGCCACGGCGGATGCTGGTGCTCGCGCCTGCGGCCGGCGTGCTGGCGGTCGCGGTTGCGGCCGGGGCGATCGCCCAGCCGTGGGCACCAGACAGCGCGCCGCTGATCGTGACGGTCGAGCAGGGCGAACGCAGTGGCGCGACGTTGTTGCTGAACCGGATGGCCGCAGCGGCCGCCAATACGCCGGACCCATTGTCCGGCGAGGGAGAGTACGTCTACATCAGGAGCCGGGGTGCGTTCGCCGAGCTGGGTGACGGTCCGGCGCGGCTGCAGCCGGTGCACGAGCGGGAGATCTGGATCCCGCGGAACGAACGCGGTGACGGCTTGCTCCGCCAGCCGTTCTTCGACGTGCCGATCATCGGTGTGATCCAGGAGCGGGAGACGCTCACGGACGTGACGCCGAACGCGGCGCTCGTCGATCTGCCTAGCAATCCGGACGCCCTGCTGGAAAAGCTCTACCGGGAGCGCGACGAGCGTGGCAGAGGCAACAGCCGCGACGGCGCGGCGTTTACCGCGATCGGCGACATCCTGCGCGAGTCGCTGGTACCGCCACAGACGACTGCCGCGCTCTACCAGGCCGCGGCGAAGATTCCGGGGATCGAGGTGGTCCGCGGGGTCACGGACGCGGCCGGGCGGCGGGGGGTGGCTGTCGCGTACACCGAGCGGAGCCGGCGCAAAGAGTGGATCTTCGATGAACAAACGTACGAATACCTCGGTGAGCGCAGTTACCTCGTGGCGGACACCGCCGACGGGCCGGCTGGGACGGTGCTGGGCACGACTGCGGTGCTGCAGCGAGCCGTGGTGTCGAACCTCGGACAGCGCCCAGAGAGGTAGCTGCCAAGCAACCGGCGGGATCGATGCTGGTTGTAGTGCTGGCGGACGAGGTTGGCGAGGTGGTTCAGGGTGCGGCTGAACAGCGAGATCGTGGAGGGGTAAGACAGCACAGGCGAGGCTACCGGTCGGGCATCGGATCTTGGTCGGCTGCTGTCTTACCTGAAGCCTCGCCCTCATCGACCTCCGGGCTCGCCGCGCTCGCCCTGAGCTGCCGGATTGACTTGGAAAAGGCTCAGTTGGCGCTTAACCAGGTCCACAGTGAGGGCAAGCAGCCACGGTCGCAGTTTCGGATTCGGCGCAGCCTCATGCAGCGTCCTGCCGTAGGGGAGGCGGGCCACGATCGGGGACCCTCGCCGGCATCGGCGCTGGGTACGAGATGATGACCGCCGGCTAGCCTGGTGGGAGCAATTCATCCGACCGTCGGTCATTGTCAAGTGCTGTGGAGAGGGCACGCTGGTCGACCAGGTGGTTGTGACGCCTGGCCGGTAACGCCCCTGTGGTGTCCCGTCCGGCGGAAAGTGGCACTGGTGTCGGTGCCTGAGCTGCGGTTGTGCCAGGTCCGCGCGGACAAGATCAGGTTAGTCGTCCGGATCTACTTGGCACTGTGGGCGATGAGTGCGTCCAGCAGCTGCGACAGGCTGAGGCGTGGGTGGTGTTCGGGCTCGGGTTGGTAGTCGAGCGGCAGGTCGTGGTTGGTGGGCCGGTCGGCGTAGTTCGGTAGCGCCCAGCTCGGAACATGGCGGTGCTTGTTGAACTCCTTGTTGGCTTTCTTGGCGAGGGTCTCGTCGGAGGTGGCGTGGTTGACCGGGACGCCGTCGAAGGTGACCCGGCGGGTCTGCGGGAACGTGCGGTTGGGCACGACGACATCCGGCAGGCCGGCCATCGCCCGCAGCCAACGGTCCGTTTCGTACCCGGTCCACTCCTGGGTGACGGGCCAGTTATGGGGGACGGGCTCAGGTCCGATCTGCCGGCTGATGTCGGCGGTGATGGTGAGCCGGTGCTCCGCGGAGGTCAGCGCCCGGCGGGCAACGGCCCGCCTCGTAGGCGAGCAGAACAGCCGCGCAAGGTTGACGATCTCGGGGTAGAACGCGGCGAGGAACACCGAGGTGTTGAACCGGGTGCGGGTAGGGATGAGCAGGTCGATGCGTTCCTGCCAACTGCGGCGTCCGGGAACGTCGATACGCTGCTGAAACCGCCGGTCGACGCAGACGGCGATGGAGACGTCGAACGCGTTGAAGACGTGCCGCCAGCCTCGGCGGCGCAGCAGCCGGGTGTGCCGTCGCTGCGCGGTGACGAGTTCGGGGACCAGCCGCGCGAGCTGTCGAGGACGCAGGTCCGGGATGGTGGGGACCGGCGGGCCGATCCAGTAGCCGTGGCGGGTGCAGACGAACTCGTGGTGGGCGAAGAACCGGACGACCGGCCCGCCCGGGTGCCGTGCGGTGCAGACGGGGCAGGCCCGTTGGGGAGGGTGACGCAACTCCCGCCAGCGCGGGGCGGGGTCACGCAGTTCGGGCATCGCGTGCGCGAGCGCGGCGAGTTGGTGGCCGGTCGCGGCGACGAGCCGCTGCGCGACGATGAGCTGGCGGCGCTTGCTGGTGCCGCCGTAGGGCACCGAAGCGCTGAGGTGCTGCCAGAGGTCTCGGTAGCCGATGGAGTGCAGTGCGGCGAGGCGCCGGACGTAGGAGGTGACGGTTTCCTGCTGGGCAGGCCGAACCGTGATCGGCAACCTTCGGAGCATGCGGTCGTGGCGGCCGGCGCCCGTGGCGCCGGTGCGGGGCTGGGGTGGGTCGCGGCGTATGCCTCGGCGGCGTGGTCGAGGCGGACCCGGTCGAGGTGGGCGCGGGTCAGGTGTTCGGTGCCGTCGAGGATGGCGTCGATGGCGGCGCCGCGGACCAGGTGCGACAGGCTGCCGATCATGCCGGCGGTGCGCCGGTGCAGGTACTCGTCCAGCGCGGCGAGCGTTCCGGGCTGGTGGGCGCGCAGCGGCAGAGTGGCTTCCAGGCTGGCGACCAGGGCGTGCCAGGCGGCGCGTTGGTCGGCGGTGCCGTAGGCGAACGCGGTGGTGGGGATGGTGGTGAACCGGCTGGCGAGCTGCTGACCTCGGGGGCCGGCGAACAGGCCGACGCGTTCGACGTTGACGCCGGCGTAGATGAACGTGGCGGGCAGCCGCTCGGCGAAGTATTTGAGCTGGTCGGACACCTCGGCCCCGGCGCGGGTGGCGAGGTTGAGGTTGTGCACCTCGTCGACCAGGACCAGCTCGACACCGACGTGAGCGGCGGTCGCGCAGACGGCGTTGGTCACGTCGGTGATGTTGGCCCGGCGGCCCAGCGGCAGACCGAAGAAGCGGGCGAACTCGACGGCCAGCATCCGGGGTGTGGCCGCGGGCGGGACGGTGACGTAGACGACCGGCAGCCGGTTCTTCTCGTGCGGGTGCCGGCGACGCACCGCGACTTCGTGGGTGCGGCCCAGCGCGGTGATTGCGGTGGTCTTGCCGGTGCCCGGGACGCCGGTGACGATCAGCCCGCGGCGTGCGGACAGCTGGCGGCGGTTGAGCAGCACCAAGCGCCGTGCCGTCGCCACGACCTCGGCAACGACCGGGGTGTTGACCATGACCAGCTCGGACAGGTAGTCGATGCGCGCGTCGTCGGTGTCGGTCCCGTCGCCGGCGGCCGGCGGGGTGGGCCGGCGGTCCACGAACCGCGCCCAGCCCTCCTTGGTGGTCAACGGCTCGTCGGCCAGGACCTGCTTGGCCTGGTCGGGCTGGCTCAGGTGCTCCATCGGGGCGGGGCCTTTGCCTCTCAATCGGAAGGGACGTTTGCGGCGGAGGCGCACCGAGACGGGAGCCGGGACTGTGGCCCTGCGCCGGGTCATAGCCAGCGCTCGGCTTCGGCGTCGACGTCGAACAGCCCGAACGGCTCCACCGGCGCCGGCCCGGCGCCGGGTGCGGGTGCGGGCGTGGGCAGGTCGATGACCTGCGCCTCGGGCAGCACCCGGCGGCGTGCCGCCCGGGTGCGGGCCGCGACGCGGGCCGTGGCCTTGTTCGGCGGCCCGTTGCCGGCGCGGGTGAGCAGCTCGTCGAGGACCCGGGCGACCTCGGTCTCGTTGTCGTCGGGCAGGCCGCGGGCGGCGGCCATCCGGCGGGCGTGGCGCCAGGTGAAGTCGGCGAACGGCGCGCTGACCATCGGCAGGTGCGTCCAGGCCGCGGTGATCCAGCCGGCCGGGGTGCGGACATAGACGTGGGACAGGTCGTAGGGGTCGTAGTGCACTTCCCAGCGCCCGCCCTGCTCAGCGACGGTGGAGCGTTCGCTGTGGGGCAGGGCGTCGTCGTCGTAGGTGCGGTGGTCGATGGTGATGCCGTACTCGTTGACGTGGCGCCAGTGCACCGGCAGCAGCTCCAGGTAGTCGGTCCCGGACAGCGTCAGGGGCAGGTAGCCGGACACGGCGACCATCGCGGCGTAGGCGTCGTTCGGGCTGAACGCCCGGCGCGGCGCGTGCGGGTCGCGGAGCCCGTCATGGGGCCGGTGCTGCCACCCGGCGACGATCCACTCGTCGAGCAGGTCTTGCAGCTCGGGCAGGCTCCAGAGCGGCTCGTCGGTGATCCGGTCGCCGCGGCGGGTGACGTTGCCGCCGGTGTAGCCGGCGACGTGCTGGCAGAACAGGCTGGCGATAGAGGAGAACTGCCGCTCGACCAGCGGCTTGTCGGTCGGGGTGCCCTTGCGGGCCGGCTGGATAGAGATGCCCAGCCGGTCGCAAGGCCGCGGCCAAGCCGGTGATCGTCCCGGAGACGATCGTCATCGACCACGGCCGGGTGTTCGTCTCCGAGGTGTTCACCCGCGCGGTCTCCAGCCGGGCGTCGATGTCGAGCAGCCGCGTGTGCGGCAGCCGGGAGGCGGACATGCGCAGCGCGGCCGACCAGCCGGGCCGCATCGGCTCAGGGACCAGCGTGCGGGCCAGCAGCAACGCGGCGTCGACGGCCTTGGTGCCGGCCGGGCGCAGCACCGCCGCGGCGATGGTGCGGGTGGCCACGTCGACGACCATCGTCAGCTCGGGGCGGCCGGGGACGCCGGAGTCCAGCAGCACCATCACGTCCAGCTTGCGCGTCCAGTTCGGCGCGGATCGCCGTGACCAGCCGCTCGTCGGCCCGGCCGACCGGGTCGCTGCCGCGGGTGTATCGCTGGTCGACCAGCCCCCACAGGCCCTGCTCGGCGTAGCGCAGCCGCATCCGCGTCACCGTCCGCGCCGAGGTCGGCTGCCCGGCGGCGCTCAGCTCGACGGCCTTGGCCGCGTCGCGGTCCTTCAGCGTGCTCGCCGCCGGGTCGTAACCCGGCCGCGGCCCGGCGCCCTCCGGCGCTTCCGGTGCCCGGCCGGTGACCACCTCGACGAGGTGCCGCTCCCAGCGCCGGGCCCGCTCGAGCACCTCGTGCGGCAGGGTCTCCAGCAGCCCCAGCGGTTCCACCGCCGGCACCGCCTGCTGCTCGTCGAGCAGCTCGAAGTCCGCGGCGGCGAGCAGGAACGCCAGCAGCACCACCTGCGCAACCCCACCCCGCGAGCGCAGCCGCACCGACGTGCCGGCCAGCGCCACCACCTGGTGCTCGTCGCCGTCGAAACGCACCCACTCCCCGACACGCAGCACCGGCAACTTGCCCGCGCCCATCAGCAGGCCCCGGCCGTGGTCACGATGGTCGCCTCGTGCAGCCGTACCCCGAGGTCACAGGCCAGCTCACCGCACCACAGCAGGTGGAACAACACCGGCAGGACCGCGATCGGCTCACCCGCCGCGCCAGCACCGTCCATCAACTGCGCGGGCTCGGCGAACACCTCCCGCAACGCCGCGCCCACCGCCGGCAGCCGGTACCGCGGATGCCGGTAACCGGCCAGCCAGCGCACATTGCGCACCATCACCAGCTCCGGCGCGCCGACCAGCCGATACTCCCATCCGACCAGCTCACACGCCCGGCCAGTCACGGCGAACGCCGCGGCGTCACGCGGCTTGATCCGGTCGACTGGTCGGCAGTCCACCACCAGGCCCCGCCCGTCGGCCAGCCGGGCGAAGTAGTCCGGCGCGTGCGAACGGCGCCGGCCGGAAGCCTCGTCGTCCCAGAACAGCCAGAACGGCTGCGACGCGATCCCGGCCACCGCCGGGTCGAAGTCGAGCAGCATCAGGTGATCGCGCTCCAGCCACGACTCGTACCCGACGTGAGCGCCGGTCGTCGACGACCACCACAAGCCCGGGAAGTTGCGCTGCCGCTTGTACGACGGAAAGCCGCGTACCGGCTTGACCAGCTCGAACAGCACCCCCGCCGAGTCGATCAAGGAGGTGCGGACCTCCGATCCCTCGGCGCCGACGTAGCCGACCTCGAACTCAGCCGTCAGCGGCCCACCCAGGCCCGGCACCGCGCGCAGCACCCCGGCACCGTACCGGACGTGCCACCTCAACCCGGACGCGTACTGGGTTCGGGGCGGAACGCGGGCAGACTTTAGAGTGGCGCCGTGAGCAACCAGCCGGTCCGCGACGCCTACTCGCACATGTCCGAGCAGTACATCGCCCTGTTCGATGGTGACTGGCAGGCCCACGTGGATGACACGGCCCTTGTCCGAGACCACCTCGTCGGCTTGGACGGCGCCGTGCTCGATCTCGGTTGCGGCCCCGGGCATTGGAGCGCCTACCTGCATTCGCTCGGCGCCAACGTGACCGGCGTCGACTTGGTACCTGAGTTCATCGGCTACGCCCGGACCCACTTTCCCGGGCCGGCGTTCCAGCTCGGATCAATGACGGACCTGGACCTTCCCGACCACTCGGTGGCCGGCATCCTCTCCTGGTACTCGACCATCCACCTACCGCCATCGGAGCTGGATGCGGTACTCGCCGAGTTCCGCCGGATGCTGCCTCCTTCCGGGAACCTGGTGATCGGCTTCTTCGACAGCGACGACGATGTGGCCGCGTTCGACCACAAGGTCCACACGGCATACCGCTGGCCCGTAGACACATTCTCTGCCCGCCTGGCAAAGGCTGGTTTCACCGAACTTCAGCGCTTGCAGCAGCAGTCCCCGGACCGCCCGGACCGCAAGTACGCGGCCATTGCCGCAACAGTCGCCGCGCCGTAGTGCCCGATCGGCACACAGCTGACTGCCGGTCGAGACCAAATACACGCACACTCATCGGGAAGCCTGTCAACTCGCCGAGAACCCGCTAACCTCGCTGAGACCGGACAGCACCGTACCGGACGTGCCACCTCAACCCGGACAGTGCCAACCTCGTGCCAAGTCATACCGGACGGTGCCAACTCAACGCGGACGGGACATGTGGGTCCGCAGCGGCCGGCGAACCGGAATGGCCCGCGACAGGGAGCAAGATATGGCCATTGGCCGCCAATCTCGACCAGGCGCGGTCGAGCACACCCGGCGGGGTGGTGGTTGGCCATGTCCAGCCCGACCTGACAGCGCAGCCGTGGCGGGAAGGTCACGTGGTCCTGATCGCACGAGACCATGCCCGGCGACGCGGGCGCCGCGCTGATCAAACGGTCGCGGTGCCACGGCAGCGCTGACGTGCGGCAGTTTGCGGCGGGCCGTAGCAGCGCTGGCTGACCGGCCCCTCGCTGCCCCTGTAGCAGAGGCTGCGCGGCCATGATTAGCGAGTCGGCGCCGTGGCGGCGGTCGCGATGCCAACGAGCCGAGGTCGAGCCAATGACCGACCGCCGTTGATGGGCGTCCCAGTTGGCATCGGCAGCATCCCGCCTTTACCCGTTCGAGGCGCTACCCTCGACGCATGGGCGCCACTTCGACCCGTTCCGCCCGGCGGTATCTAGCCCGGCCGGGCCGATCCGCCGTGGTCGTAGACGATCTTGCCGCCCTGCACGGACCGACCAGTGGTGTCGTGGAGCTGCCACACCGGCTGCTCTGGCGGCCAGACCGCAGCGTCAACCTGGACCAGGAGTGGGCGCGCAACGCCCTGTACGAGGTCGTGCTGACCGAAGCGGTGCGGGTTGATGAACTCTGCGCCTGGCTCGACGGTCCGACCCTGATCCGGGTATGGAACGATCTCTACCTGCCGCGGGGTGTGCGCCACGCATGGGAGGACCGGCATGCGGTGCTGCGCCAGATCTCGGCCGCAGCCTGATGCCTCACCCTGACCCACAGCACGTCGAGGTCGCGCGGGTCGCGCTCTCCGTAGCCAAGCGGCACGGATTTGCCCTCGGCGGTGGACTGGCCTTGCTCCTGCACGGAGTCGTCGACCGGCCGACCGAGGACGTCGACGCCTTCACCGACCGCGCCGACGGAGTCGCCGCAGCGACCGAGGCCGTGGAGACGGCGTTGCTCGAAGCAGGCTTCCAGGTATCACGGGTCGCCGACGACAGCGAGCTGTCGGCAGTGATCTACGGCTTTGACGACCACATGACGGAATGGGAGATTCAACGGGGCAACAAGGTGGTCCGGCTGAGCCTGTCCTGTCAGGCGCGACTCCATGCTCCGGTGGTGATGGATGTCGGCCCGGTCATGGACCTGGCTGACCTGCTCGCCTGGAAAGTCACCGCGCTCGTGGGACGAGCCCGCGAGCGTGACTACGTCGATGTGGCCGCAGTGCTCGACCAGTACACGCCGGCCCAGCTGCTGGCCATGGCCCGCCGCGTTGACCCCGGACTTGAGGCAGAGGACGTTCCAGTAGTGGGTCGGCGCCTGGACAGGATGCCCGACGAGGCGTTTGTGCCGTACCAGCTCACTCGCGCCGACGTAGTGCAGCTACGGCAACGCTTCGCAACCTGGCCCCGCTGATCGATCGGGCGCACCGCGGGGCAGGAGTTCATTGGCGCTGTCCCAGCGCTCTGGACCGTAACGACTCACACGGCTGACCGACGGCACGCCGGCTCACACCGTGCGCGCCGTCGGTCCCTTGGCGTTGTCGGCGCACCAACCCGGTCGATCCCGGGCCGTGCAGCGACTCCCCGTCTCGGGCTCTCAGCCTGGCTGGCGGCAGGCCGGCTACTCGATAGCAAGCAGCTTGAGGATCGCCGGTACGGGCACGAGGTACCGCCGGCCGACGCGCAGAAGGCGTACCGGGAATTTGTTGGTCTTGGCCAGCTCGTAGGCCTTGGTGCGCCCGATTCCTAGGATCGCCCCGGCGGTCTCCACGTCGGTGCTGACGCCGAGCTCCCGCACCGCCTCGATCGTCCAGACCTGGTTTAGCGCCTGGCCCGGCTTGCGTCCGCCAGTTGTGGTCGTTGACATTGTCCGCCGCCCTCCCCTGAGGTCGTGAGTACGCCGATACCGGCGTCAGCCCTCACGATGCGATCATCCGGTTACTCGGCGCGTTGCCGAGTGAGAGCAACCGCCACGGGTAACGGCAACGGCCACAGCCGCTGGCTACCGTGCCGATGCCCGAGCTGGCGGTCGGACATCGGGCTCCCTCACCGGCAACCTCCGCAGCCAGAAGTACTGCGGTCGGGCGTGACCCAGCGTCTTCGGTCTAGCTATTCCGCGGCGACCAGGTCGCTGCGTCGCCGAGTACTGCCTCCATGAGCTCCGCGGCCTTCCGTTCGCTCTCCGGCAGTACGTGGGTGTAGACCTCACGCGTCGTCCGGCTGTCAGCGTGACCAAGCCGCCGCTGCATCACGTGCTCGGGAACACCGGCGTCAGCGCCGGTGGTAGCGGAGGTGTGCCGCGCGTCGTGCAACGCGATCACGGGCACCCCAGCATCCCCGCACGCCTTCGCCCACTGGTCGGTGAAGTACTTCGGGTAGTACGGCTCCCCGTCCTCGCGGCAGAACAGGTAACCACCGTCGTGATACAGGACGCCAGCGTCTGCCTTCTCCAGGACCTGGCGCTCCCGGTGGGCACGCAGCTCCGCAATCAGGGCCGGCCCGAGCGCTACCGCCCTCTTACTCTTGCCCTTGGGCGCCTTCTCCACCACCCCGTTGCTGGTCGTGGTGCGTTGCCAGTGCAACAGCAGCACGCCGCGATCAAGATCGACGCGCGGCCATTTGAGACCAGCCAGCTCCCCACGCCTGGCACCGACAACGATCGCCAGCACCCACGCGGCACGCAGCCGGTGGTCGGCGTGGTACTTGAGGAACTTCGCCGACTGCGCCGGCGTCCAGACGCCCTTGCGCCCCATCGTCTCCCGCTCGGCCTGCCGGGGCTGCCGCACGCCCTCGACGTTGACCCCGAGGTCGGCCAGCGCCTTCATCATGATCCGGTGCACGATGCGGACGGTGGTCGGCGACAGCGGCCCGCCGTTCTTGCCGCCGCTCTTCAGCAGCTTCTTGTAGAGGTCGTGAAGGACACGCTTGTCGAGAGCGTAGAGCTGCCGACCGCCAATGTGCGGGACTACGTAGCAGCGGATGACGTCCCGGTAGTTGCTGAGAGTCGTCTCCTGGACGTCCAGCTCGCGCTCGTTGAGCCAGCTCTCCAGCTCGGCGGCGACGCTGCCGTCCGCGCCGAGGTCCGCTCCGCCGTAGGCGGCGCGTGCGTCCTGCTCCGCCCTCAGGGCAGCGGCCTGATTGGGGAACCCTTGCCGCTTGTGCTGGCGACGACGACCATCCGCGTCAGGCGGGAGGTCGATGATGAAGAACCAGCGGGTCTGGCCGTTGGCGAGGCGGTAGCTGTAGACAGCCACGGGGCTGCACCCCCGCAGTAACGGGATCGGGGGATGCAGCCCACGTTAAGCGATCTCCGTCACCGCCAGCGTTACCGCAAGATCACATATGATCTTCTATATCCGCTGGTGAACACCAGTCGGGACGGCCGGATTCGAACCGACGACCCCTTGACCCCCAGGACGCTTCGCCACACGTCCACGCACGTCACCCACGCTATCCCCAAGATCAGGCCGTGCGGCCGACGTCGTGCCGCGCACCATCGCGCAGGCCGTGTGGTCCCCACTTGGTCCCCGGGACGGTGACACGCCCCAGCGACCGCAGCAGGCGGTTTAGGAAGTGTGGATACGGCCGGAACTCGCAGGGCAGCGACCTGGCTTGACCTGCCTCGCCACGCTGGCCGTCACGTCCAGGAGCTGACCGCCGTTGACCGTCGTCGTCCATCCCAACGGGCACGCAACGGGCACGGCGAGACCGGGCCAGTGGCGCTCGCACCGTCAGTTTGGAAGAGCGTGCTCAACGGGTCGTGATGCCCGAAACGCCTGGCGGCCGGCGGCAGAGCCGAATGCCGTTCGTGCCAGCTCATGACCGCTGCGCGCCGCGGTTACTGGCCCGTGGATGGCCCGTCACGGCCACCACGTCGCCGGTCACAAACGCTAACGAGACTTGACCCTCATAAGGGTCATGATCATCGCGAGCGCCACGAACAGCACTACCGACCCAGCTACCAAGGGATTGACGAAACCGGGCACCAAATCGGGGCCGCACGTGGTGTCATGCAGCGGCCACATGCTGTGCGATCCACCAGCCGGGGCACCATGGCGGTAGTCATAGCCCTCTGGCCGCTTCAGCGCGCACCGGTCGTCGGCGTCGGTCATCAACCCAAAGGTGGTCGCCGCCAGCCCATGACCGTAGGCGGCGATCGCCGTCAACGCCGCCCCAACGGTCAGCAACCCTCCCGCCCGCGTCAGCGCCCTTGACCTATCCCGCAGGAGCTGGTCGCCCCTGAGGGCGAGCACGGCAAGTATCACGAGCACAACGGCACCGACCGCCACCAGCGGCCAAGCCAGCGCTAGCAGCACAAGCGCGATGAAGATGAGAGCCATTGAAGTGCAACATACCCTCAGATCGTCCCGGCCTCGGTCACCCCGTCTGCTAGCAGCGGGTGGCCAGCAAGCGCTGATGACCTCATCAACCTGTCGCTCGGAGTTGGCCCCAAAGACGGTTTGGGTCGAGCCCCGCTTGACACTGAGGCGGATCTCCTCGTCGGGCAGTCGCCAGACCGTCCAGCCTCCCCGGACGGGGACAAGGTGGAGCGCCCTACCGGACGAGTCTCAATGACGGTTGTCAAGCGGGCCGTGCGGTGGGGCAGGGTCTCCTCGGTCGGGCAGGCATGTTCCTGCCCGGGGTTCTCGGTCGGGTCGAGGCTCGCCGAAGGCGACCGCGTAGCGGCTTGGCCTTGACCTGGCCGGGGTTCTCGGGCAGCCCCTTGGGGTGCCCGTGTCGGCTCCGCCTGAAAACTGGCTCTGGCACACATTTTGTGAGTCGTGCTCACTGAGGGTTCGGGTTGGGTGCCCGGGTGGAGATCATCGTGGCGTTGCTTCCGCATCTGGTTGGCCTGCGGCTGGAAGCGGTGGTGGTCCGCGGCGTCGGGGTCAGGATCGACGCGGCGACGAAGACGGTGCGGGCCGCCTGCGTAGCCTGCGGCACGTGGTCGACCACTGTGCATGGTCGGTATGTGCGGCGGTTGGCCGATGTCAGGTTGGGTGGCCATGAGGTGCTGGTCGCGTTGACGGTCCGCCGATTCGCCTGCTCGAACGTCGGGTGTCGGCGGCGGACGTTCGTCGAGCAGGTGCCCGGGCTGACCCGCCGGTATGCCCGACTTACGGTCTTGGCGGCGGGTGACCTGGAAGCGGTCGCGGTGGCGTTGGGCGGTCGACCGGGAGCCCGGTTGGCGCATCGGTTAGCGGTGTCGGTGTCGCGGATGACGTTAATCCGGATGATCCGGAGGATGCCTGACCCGCCGCCAATGACGCCGACGGTGCTGGGCGTCGACGACTTCGCCCGCCGCCGAGGGCACCGATACGCGACCGTCCTACTCGACATGCACACCCGCCGGCCCATCGATGTCCTGCCTGACCGTACCGCCGACACCCTCGCCGCATGGCTGCGCGAGCACCCCGGCGTCCAGATCATCTGCCGCGACCGCGGTGGCAGCTACGCCGACGGCGCCCGCAAAGGCGCACCCGACGCGGTTCAGGTCGCCGACCGGTGGCACCTGCTGAAGAACCTCAGCGACACCATCGAGAAGGTCGTCCGTGGGCACCGCCGGTGCCTACGCGAGCACACCGATCCGAGACTGGCCCCGGCGACGCGAACCACAGCCGAGCCGGGATCCACCGGACGGCGGGCGGAGAACACCCGCCAACGCCACGCGGCCGTGCACGCCCTACGAGCTGAGGGGTTGTCGATCAGCGCGACCGCCCGCCGGCTCGACATGAACGTCAGAACCGCCCGCAAATACGCCCACGCCGCCACCGCCGAAGCGTTGATCGGTCCGAACGCCAGCAGCCGCCCCAGCGTCCTCGCACCGTTCCACCCCTACCTGCGGCAACGCCTCACCGACGGCGTCCACGAGACAGCCGACCTGCACGCCGAAATCCTGGCCCGGGGCTATCAGGGGAGCCTGCGCGTGCTGCGGGACTGGCTCGCCACGAACCGCACCCGACCCATACCTGCGACCGCAGTCCGGGTGCCGTCGGCCCGGCGGATCACCGCCTGGATCATGCGACCCGGCCACAAACTCACCGACGACGACCACACCGACCTCGCCGACGCCCGCAGCCGCTGCCCAGACCTCGACACCGTTGCCGATCTCGCCCGAGGGTTCGCCGCACTGGTCCGCCACCAGGGCACCGGCCAGCACCTCGACGCCTGGATCGACCGCGCCCGCAACGCCGGATACTCCGAAATTCGCGGCTTCGCCGCCGGCCTGGCCAGCGACCGCGACGCCGTCGTCACCGGCCTCGCCCAGCCCTGGAGCTCAGGCCCCGTCGAGGGCCACGTCAACCGCATCAAGACGATCAAGCGACAGATGTATGGCCGCGCGAACCTCGACCTCCTACGCAAACGCGTCCTGACCAACCCGTGAGCCGCCACCAAGATCAATCACAGGAAGTGTGCCAGAGCCAGTTTTCAGGCGGAGCCGACAGAGTTCTGCTCCCCGCGCACGCGGGGGTGATCCGAGCGAGCGGACCCTGCCGATCCCGGCGCCGCTCTGCTCCCCGCGCACGCGGGGGTGATCCCGTCAGCACCCACAGGCCGCCGTAGGACACCGCCTGCTCCCCGCGCACGCGGGGGTGATCCCAAGTCTCAGCCCCGCGTCGTGGGCCTCGACCTCTGCTCCCCGCGCACGCGGGGGTGATCCGTATCAGCGCATCTATGCCGCGATCCGCGCGCCCTGCTCCCCGCGCACGCGGGGGTAATCCCCGTAGAGGATGGAACGCGAGGTGTGCTGTCACCTGCTCCCCGCGCACGCGGGGGTGATCCGGAGGACCTGGTGCGCGAGGGAATCTGCGTCGGCTGCTCCCCGCGCACGCGGGGGTGATCCCGGGACCTGGACCACGAACCCCGCCTTCTTCCCCTGCTCCCCGCGCACGGGGGTGATCCGGGACTACCTCCGTTGGGTCTTCTTGGCGAGGTTTGCTCCCCGCGCATGCCGGGGGTGATCCGCGGTACCGGTCGCCCTCGGCGACGACCGCCCGCTGCTCCCCGCGCACGCGGGGGTGATCCCGCATCCGCCCGGCCCTTGGCGTCCCGCAGCTTCTGCTCCGCGTACGCGTCGACCTCCTGCTTCCCGCGCCCTTGGGGATGGTTGCCGCTTCGCCCTACGTCTAGCCGGGCGGAAGTCTGGCCCACGTTGCCGTATCACCCCGCCCGGGCTCGCATCGATGTATCCGACGGAGCCCATGTCAGTCTCGGCGGCGCCACTGCCTCCTTGCTCTCGACATCAAGATCGAGAACATCAAGTTCCACAGCATCGCTGACCTGCAGGATCGCCATGATTCGACTTATCAGCGAGCGCCGTACCGCGCGTCGCCGAGGAGCGTCCTCCTGCCGACGGAAGTGATCGGCCATCTGCCGCCATGCGTCCCGCTGGTCATTGCCGGACGTGACGACGGTGGTCGTTGATGAGGGTCGCCAGCGACGTCGTCGGGGCTGGGTTTCAGCAGCAGCGATGGTGGTGACGATCTGTTGCAGTAGCTGCATCTGTTGCTCTACCTCGGCTCGTTGTCCTGCAAGGTCGTTCACCTCTTGCCGAGCCGTTTCGATGATTATTCTGACGTCGGCGCGTGCCTGCCGGAGAAGGGCGTCAGCTTGACGGCGGGCGTCGCCGATGATCTCTTCGGCCGTTTCGACGCCAGCGGCTTGTTCGACAGCGGGACAACAGTCGAGTGTCAGCGGTGTGGGGTCAGCAGGCTTGCTGTCGTCGTGCAGGTGGTAACCAGCATGTGCGGCGATGCGGTACCAGCGGCGGGCCGCGGTCAGATCGTCATCGACCGCCGGAGTGGAGTCGATGCTGGTGTTGGCGGCGATGACCGATCGGTATTCGAGCAGCATGGCCAGACGAACGGCAGCATCGGCAACGTCACGATCGGCGGCGGTGCGCAGCCAGTGCTCTGCCTGATCTGGGCGTCCGTGAACTTGGTAGTGCACACCGAGCAGGTATGCGGCTATGCCGAGTTCGGCCTCAGCAACGGCTTCGTCCATGCGTTGCCGTTGCTGTGGGTCTCCCGCTCGTTTCGAGTACTGGTTAAGTACATGCCGCGCTTCTACGGAGGTGTTGCGGGCCGATCGAGGGCCGAGGCAGGTGTCCACGGCACGCTCTAGGTCATCTGCGATGCTCACGCGTTGGTACCTCCTTCGGTGTCAGCACCCGCGCTGGCCATCCGCCCGGCCATTCGGGATTGCAGGGTGCGCAGTCCGCGGGCCTTGTGGGTTTTGAGCGCCGACACGCTGATCCCAAGGATTTCCGCAGCTGTGGACTGTTCCAGATCACATAGCTCGGTCAAGACCACGACCTCACGTTGCCGGGTCGGAAGCTGCCGCAAGGCGGCGAGCAGGTCCAGCTGCTGCTCCAGGTCACGGGCGGGGCCGGAGGGTAGGTCGTCGGCCTGCAGGCGCTGTTCGAGTGAATCCATCTGTATCGGGGTGGCGCTCGTGTGGCGAGCAAGCTGCTGACGAGCCAGCCGGTACATGAGGATCTCCGGTCGGGTGTAGCGACCCCAGTAATGCCGCACCAAGATCATGACCTCTTGGACGATGTCTTCGGCAGCGTGCCGGTCACCGGTCCAGGTCGCCACTGCCTTGTACAACTTTCCTCGCCATGTCGTGTAGAAGGCGATGAACTGGTCGTTCGCCTCCTCATTGCTCACTGCCCGCATCCCGCGCCCACGGCGCCGGACAGCCAGCGGCTCAGCGTCGGCCGGCCCTGCCCGCTATGGAATCGGCACGGTTCGTAACCGGCTTCAGTAGAGACACATTGCCTCGGCCACTGCATGCTGCCGCACCACGATGTACCAAGCACGGACGTCCTCCTTGGGGGCGTGAGCGACGTGAATCATCGCTATCCAGAAGAGGCTCAGAAGCGCTGATCAGGTCTACACCCCAAGACCAATCGTGATCCTGCCGTTACAGAACGCGATGGCTGCGTGGCCCTGCTGAAGCAACGAGACCAAGCGCTGGGCCTGATGAGCAGCCGTCAACGACGAGTCTGTTCATGTCGGCGTACCAGGCTCGCCAGTCGCGGACCTGGTATTCGTCGAGGCCGGCTTCGTTCATGGCCTGCTGGAAGCTCTCCTCTATCGCCCAACGAGCCGCTGCGATACGGGCGAGGTCGACCAGGCGGGTGCGGCGGGGGTCCGCGGCCACCAGTACTCACGAGGGCCGTGGGCGCCAGCGCCGGCTGACAGCCGGCACCAGCCCGAGCCGGCAGGGCAGCAGTCAGGCTGTCCGCCCGGGCGATACCCATGGTGGTGATCATGTCGTCGTTGCGGCGGGTCTCGACCACATAACCCGGTGTCCACGCCGGCCGCTGGCGATCGATTGCCGTCCGGCACGTATGCTCCCCGCCATGCATCGACGCCTGTCTGCTACAGCGGCGCTCCTGGCCGTACTCACGTCAGTCGGCGCCTGCGACTCGGTTCCGGCCGCAGACGCGTCGGCACCCACAACATCAGCCACGGCCCTGGCTGCTCCCTCGCCTAGTGACGGCGGTGTCGCGAGGGAACTGCGAGAGCGCTTCGCCGCCACCGGGCACCTGGTCGGGTTGGCCGAGAAGCCTGCCCACGTGGACGAGAGACTCGATTCCGACGGGGTGGTGTGCGGCCAACCGCAGCCGTTGCTGGATCGACGGATGGTCGCGGTAGCACGAGTATTCGGCACCCCGGCTGGCACAGAACCGGGAGAGTTCGTCGAGGTCTACCAACAGACTGTGGTCTACCCGAGCGAAGCGGTGGCCAGCGAGTCCGTACGGCGACTCTTCGACCTGCTGGAGGCCTGCGACCAAGACGTGGAGGAGGGCCAGGTTACCGAGGGGCATACCGCCACCGGTCTACCGGCCGGACTCGACGCGTCCGGCCGCGCAGTGACCGCCACCATGACGCTCCCCGACGGCACGCCTTTTCCCCACCGCTACGGCTGCCTGCACCAGGGTCGGGTGACCCAGTGCGTCGCGGTCTGGACCCGCTCTGCAACCAACACCGCAGCATGGTTTGAGAAGGCCATCGTGGCCACCGGAAAGGGGCTGCGCGGCTGAGCCTCCAGCCCCGACGACCGACCTGACCAGAGGTGGGATGCCGTAAGACTCGCTCACCATTGTCAACGCCACCACCCGACGTGCTGGCCGCACCAACGCCGGGAACACGCCCGCATCCGCATCTCGCGAGTCGGAGGATGCAACCGCTCGATGCACGAGCTGCGGCGGATGAGGGTGCCAGGCAAACCTCCGCCGGGCCACCGACCAGGGGAGGTGCGGCTCTGCGCCGGGGCTCGTCACAACTGTCCACAGCGCCGTCCTGGAAACGCTCCTTACGGCGAATCCTATTGACGCACTCAACGGCAAAGTTGCTGCCTGGCCGGAATTCCCACTCCTGAATCGTTACGGCGAAGCCGTCCGCTTCGAGGATGTAGGCGATCCAACTGGCCCACGTTGGATCGAGGCAGGTGTCGTGCATGCCTGGGTCGGGTGATGTGGATGGCTGGGAGTCGTTACGTTTGTTCTCCCCGGCGGAGTACGGCCGCTGCCGGGGTGGGGCATGCTGCGGCAGGAGAGCGAGGACTTCCCGACCGCCGGGCACGTCGCGGACTACCTGCGGGCCTACGAGCTGCGGTACGACCGGCCGGTGCACCGGCCGGTCCGGGCTCAGAACGTGCGGCGAGCCGGGGAGCGCCTGGCGGTGCAGACCGACGCCGGGGAGTGGTTGGCCCGGTACCGCATCCTGCGCGGATTCGCTGGCCCGCTTCTCTTCCCGACGCACCCGGATTTCGTGACGAAGCAGCAGGCCGGTAACGATGACGGCGAGGGTCGACATCACCAGCCCGGCCAAGCTTCCCCATGCCTGCATCCAGTCGGTGATCTTCCGAGCCTCGGCAGCTAGCACCGGGTCAGGGTATGGTGGACCGTTCCATCCACCCGTCAGCCTTACGGTGGCGTCAGCGCTGCCACCTGGTTACACACGAGCCTGCCAACCGGGCGGCCCTTTACCGGCTGGGCGAGTCCAGGCCCGCCTCCACGGCTTTCACCGCAGGCGCGCCAGACGGACGTCGACGCCGGAACCACGCCGGGGACGTCCAGCAGTGAGTCGACCGAGTTGCGGGAGGCGCGCTCGACCACAGCAGAAACGACCTACCAGACTGGGCCGTCCATTGCTACCTGAGACACGCAGCCAACAAAGCACATCAGAAGCCAACGCGTTGACCGATACACTGCTCCCGTTCACGAGACCGTCGCTACACAGCCTTAACGAGGGCCGAGGTCAGTTAGTCATCTTCCGAATGGCTAGTTGCGACTGCGTGCCGCACCATGTCCACTATCGGATCCTCAGACACGAAAGCACCGGACAAATGCGCCGAAGCCAAATCCGCTAGAACGAATCCTGGATTGACGTAGTAGTTTTTGTTAGCGACCGGGAAACCCATGACGACCAGCTCCTGATATGAGTCTGATCGACGATCGCCAGTGAACATCCGCCACTCCAAGCCGCTACCCCTGGCAATGATTACCTCCCCAACATACAGCCCCATGTCACTCACCACGGAATACCAAGCAGGAGCCAGGCGCGCCGAACTTCGCCCGTCCCGCTCTAGGTTCGCAAAAAACCATTGCGAAAGGCCCTGCAGTTGCCCATCTGTTGCATCTTGTGGTTCAGGCAACTCAATCTCGGCTCGCTCGGCAAGCCGTCGCAGTTCCTGGAGGCGACGAGGCCGATCAGCGAGCAAGCGGCGAACCGCCCTGGCAGCCTCGCCTCGAGAGAGGTTCTTCCAGAGCCCGGATACACCAGGATCATAGATCTCATACGCATCGAGAATACTCATTATTTTACAATCACAATCCTAATCCCTGCAGTCCAGAGGGCTGCTGCCAGGTTGGGCGTCGGGCCAATTCTACCCGTCGTCGGACTCCTGGAGAATTCCCACGTAATCCTTGTAACTCCAGACAAGGAACCCTCAAGAATCTCGTGATCCTTCATCACCTCCTTGCGGATCCGACTACTGAAGTCCGTCCTGCCAACCTTAGACTCGATCAGTTCATTGTCCACTCGGACATCAGGATACCTCGTACCTTGAGTAGTGGAGATGGAAGACTCTCGCTTAGCTTCCGGATAACGGCTCGCAATTCTATCGGAAGCATCATCACCGACCTTTTTGTTATTCAGGATCCGGGTCTTCTTTTTTTCACTCTCCTCCCGCTTCCCACCGGACCCCTTTCCACCCCTCTTGCTGCTGGATTTATTAATCTGCTTCTTCGACGAACCTGAACTGCTGGCCCGCGTCGACTTCGACTTGCTTCGATTAGTTTTCTGCTGATTCCGACTAGAGGTCTGTGGCCTATTGGGCTTACTGGGCTTGGGGCGGGAGGCTTGCGCGCGCAGGCGCGACTGCTGCTGTCGAGCGGCGTTCTTCTGTTGCTGCATTTGGCGTGCTTCCATCCGAGGGTTGGGGCCTCGGTAGGTGCCGCCTCGGACGCTGGACGCTCCGCCGTTGGCGCCTGTACGGGTAGGAGGGCGTGAACCACCGCGGGCGCCACCAGCAACTCCCCCGCCGCCCGGGGCCTGGGAGTAGCGCATCAAGCCATCGGGATCGGTGTAGGTGATGGGGCTGTTGTTGGCGTAGGCGTAGCCGTGCAGGGTTTGTGGGTCGCTGTAGTCGATGAGGGGGTCGACGGAGGTGAAGCGGCCGGTGGTGGGGTCGTATTGGCGGGCGCCGAGGTGGGTGTATCCGGTGGGGTCGTTGGTGCCGCCGACGAAGCCCTTGTTGTCGGGCCAGGTGGCTGGTGGTGCGCCGCGGTCTTCGCCAAAGGGGGTGAGGCGTCGGCGGGTGGTGGTGAGGGTGGTGGTGTTGATGGCGAGTTGGTTGGTGCCGTGGTGGTTGGCGGCCATCCAGGTGAGGCCGTTGGTGGTGGTGCGTACGGCGTTGGGGTAGTAGCGGGTGGCGGTGACCTGGCCGGTGGTGTGGCTGAGGTGGTATTCGGTGTCGCCGAGGTAGAGGGTCTTTTCGGTGCCGGAGTTGTCGGCGATGAGGCGGTTGCCGGTGGTGTCGTAGATGTAGGTGTGGGTGGTGGTGCCGTTGGCGAGTGAGGTGAGGTTGCCTTCGGCGTCGAAGGTGAGGGTTTGGTTGGGCTTGCCGGTGCTGGTGCGGGTGCTTAGGTAGCCGCCGTTGTCGTAGGTGTAGGTGCTGCTGGGTCCGCCGCCTCGGGTGGTGACGCTGGTGAGGGTGTGGGGGCGGGTGCTTCCAGCGGTGGGGTAGGTGTAGTCGCGGATGATGTCGCCGCTGGCGGTGTGGCGGGTGTCGGTGAGGCGGTTGCCGGTCTTGTCGTAGGTATAGGAGTGCCAGTAGGCGTCGGCGCCGCCGACGATGGACTGTGTGGGTGTGGTTTGGCAGGTGGCGGCGCTGGTGGTCCAGGCTTCGGTGAGTCGTTGGAGGTAGTCGTAGCCGAAGCACTGGTTGGCCACAGTGGTGGTGCCGTTGGTTTCGGTGATGCTGGTGACGTTGCCGGCGGGGTCGTGGGTGTATTGCTCGGTTAATTTCTCGACCCACGTGTCCGGGGTGGTCTGGTTCTCGGTGTGGACTTCCGACTTGGTGAGTCGGCCGGTGGCATCGTCAAGGGTGGTCGTGAGGCGGGCGCGGGTGGTGCCGGAGCCCAGGGTTTGTTGCTTGATGGCGCCGTGCCAGTAGTACTGGGCGCTGGCGAGGTAGGTGTCCAGGCCGGTGACGCCGGCGAGGTAACCCTGGTCGGTGAAGTTGTACGTCACCGTTTCGGCGGGCAATCCGCCCTTGGCGGGCAGGTCGGTGGTGGCGGGGGTGCCGTTGGGGTGGTAGCCGAAGCCGGTGGTGTAGGTGCCGCCGAGGAGTCCCTGGCTGGCGGGGATGGTGTCGGTGTTGCCGGTCGGCTGGTAGAGGTCTGTGTATCCGGTGACCTGCTGGACGTAGGCGCCGCTGGTGTGGTGGCGGGTCGCGGAGGTGGGGTAGCCCTTGGCGAGGGTGTCGTAGACCCAGGAGGCGCGCAGCGCACCGCTCGCGTTGTCGTCACGCAGTGCGGTGGGTCGGCCGAGTGAGTCGTAGGCGTGGTGCAGGACTTCACCGCGGCCGTCGGTGGTGGTGGTCAGCTGGTCGTTGTTGTCGTAGCCGAAGGTGCTCGTGCCGGCGTCCGGGTCGGTGCTCTGAGTTTGGCGGTTGAGGCGGTCGTAGGTGTGCGTCCAGGTGTTGCCGGCGGAGTCGGTGACGGAGGTGAGCCGGTCGAGGCGGTCGTAGGTGTAGGTGGTCTCGTCGTAGTCGCCGGCCGGGCTGGTGCCCTTGTACTGGCGTTGGGCGATGGTGCGGCCGGAGGCGTCTTCGATGGTGGTGGTGGGGATACCGCCGGTGGGTGGGTCGACGTTGACGCGGTCGCCGTCGTAGGTGATGGCGGTGTGCCACTTCTCGACGTTGAGTGACCACAGGGCGTCGTGGGTGAGGTCTTCGGTGCCGTCGTAGGTGTAGCGGCGCTGCGTGGGAACGGTGGCGTCGGTGAAGGTCACCAGGGCGCTGGTGGGGGCGCTGGCGCTGTTGTAGAACGCCGACTCCTTGACGACGAGGCCACGAGAGTCGTAGCGGATATCCGAGATGACGCGTTTGCCGTCAGGCGCGGTGGCCTGTGCTTGCCGAAGCCGCAGGTGCCCGTCGTAGATCTCGAAGCTACTGATCTGGTTGCCGTTCGGCCCCAGGTGCTTGCTGTGTAGGTAGTTGGCGACCGCGCGGCTGTCGGTGCCGTAAACGTACTCCTCGTTGGCAGTGCCGCTCGTGGGGCGGCCAGGCAGCCAGAGCTTCAACTGCCGTCCGAGGGGGTCGTAGCTGGCGGTGGTGGTTTTGCCGTTGGCGTCAACGACAGTCGTTGGTGCGCCTCTCAGGTTGAGATTCGCGGTGGTGGTGTGTGACTTCGGGTCGGTCTCTGTGACCTGGGTTACCGGGCCGCCCGCCGCGGGCGTGTAGGCGATGGTGGTGGTCTGGTCCAGGCCGTCGGCGGAGGTCAGGATGCGGCCGAGGGCGTCGTAAGTGGCGGTCGACCGCTTCAGGTATGTGGGGGTCGTGCCGGTGAAACCCGACAGCGCTTCCGTACGGGTGGGCAGGCCCCGGGTACCGATGGTGCCGAGGGGGTTGTTGTCGTAGTAGGTGCGGCTGCCGGACAGGGTGTCGTCGGGGCCCGGCGTGGTGGCGCAGGTCGTCGTCGTTGTCTGTGACGGGAAGTCGATGAGCCAGGCCGTCGTGTTGCGGGCGTACTCGTAGGTGGTGCAGGTGTCGTCGGTGGCGACGTTGATGTCGCCGTGGTCGGCGACGCCAGTGATGGTGCCGTAGGTGGTCTCGTAGGTGTTGACCGTTCTGGTCGTCCGCCACGTCGACGACGCGGCCAGCCAGGTCATGGACCTAGTGGTGCCGGCGTCGGTGTAGTAGGCGTAGGCGCTGGAAGGCTGCGCGACAGCGGCGGCGGACTGGCGGTGCGCGGTTTGGTGCTGCCACGGTGCGGTGATCGACTTGCTGCGGGCCGCACCGGCGGCACCGTCGTATTCGATCTCCTCGTGCAGGATGCCGGCGAGGTGCGAGTGGTCCTCGGTCACCTCACCCAACGAGTTCGTGATCTTCGCGTCTCGGGCGCCCTCGCCGTTGTCGGTACGGTCGCCGTCCATCCCGCGGAAGTACAGAGACTTGGTTCGGGATTGAGGCGCACCGGTAGCACCGGCGGTGACGGTCACGGTGGGCCAGCCGCGAAAGTCCGACCAGGTTCGCTTGTCCAGCGGGCTGGCCCAGGTGGCGGCGCCGTCGCTGTGATGCCACAGCACCGTGGTGGAGGATCCGTCGGTCGAGTAACTGTAGGTTTCCTCGAGGTCCGGGTTGCCGCCGACGAGGTCCTTGTCGACGACCTTCGTGACGCGGTACTTGTTCCACCAGGACCAGCCGGGGGCCGGTGCGAGCGGCGGGTAGTAGTACTGGGGGAAGCAGCGCTTGGAGTTGACGTCGGGGTCTGCCTGCGAGGTGACGGTGCAGTCAGACCCTTCGTAGGTCACGACGGTTTCGCCACCGTGCTCGTCACTGACGCGGGTGATGCGGTAGCGGTTGACCATCGGCACACCGGCGGACAGGTTGTAGTCGGTGCGGTTGGCGTAGCGGGTACCACCGAAGTCGATCATCGGTAGGGCCTTGCTGCCACCGTCCTTACCGGTCTTGACGATGTTCGCCAACCACAGTGCCGGACTGACCGACGCCTCACCCGTGGCGGGGAACTGGTGGGTCAGAGTCCACTCGTCGATCGGAGCGTGGGTGGAACCGTCCCACACCTGGGTGGTGACCTTCGCCAGCCGCTTCGTCGTCCAGAACGACGGGCTGAGGTTGCTGGCGCACGACGTGGCGGTGATCGCACAGTTGAGGTCCCATGGCGTGTCCGGCCAGTTCGCCACCGTGGGCGTCGTCCCGGACCAGCAGGACGTCAGGCACCGATCACCCGGCGAGAACACCACCCGCATACCCGGCGTGCCGGTGGTTTCCTGGCCGACGCGGGTGCCGTACTCGATGCGCTCCAACCTGCCGCCGCGCTCGTAGACCGCGGTGGCGTTGGCGTTGTTCGCCAACCCGGTGCGGGCCTGCTCCCGGCTGTACCAGTAGGACATCGAGTTCTGGTGCGGATCCACGACGTGGTCGAGGTTCCACCTCCACCCCTGGGAACAATAGGAAGATGCGAAGCCGCCACTGCGCCAGCAGGGCTCAGCCGCGCTGTTGCCGAACACCGGGGCGGTCCACACCGATGCGGTCTCTCGCTGGTTCGCGGTCCACCCCGGCAGGCGCGTGCGGCCGAAGTAGTACTGCACCCCGTCGCTGGTGGTCAGCCGCCAGTGCTCGCCGTTGTCGTCGCCGTTCTTCAGACGGACCGGATCGGTGATGTTGACCGACACACCGGTCTTCCACCCTCCGGTGCCGTTGCCCGTGAACAGGTAGACGTCCTTGCTGCTGGCCTGGCGCCACATCACGTCGGGCTTAGCGTCGCCGTCGTGGTCACCACCGGAAAAGACGATGTCGGCGCTTCCCGGGCCGGAAGCAATCTGCGTACCAATGCCCGAGATCCACCCGCCGGTGCCGTTGCCGGTAAACAACATCAAGTTCTTGGTCGTGCCGTCACGGGTGATCACGTCGACCTTGTTGTCACCGTTGAAATCACCCGGCGAGAGCATCAGGTCCTGGCTGTTGAAGCCCGTACCGATCTGCTCGCTTTGAGCGGTCACCCAGCCGCCGGTGCCGTTGCCGCGCATCATGAACAGCACCCCGTCAGAGGCCCGGCGCCACAGCACATCGACCTTGCCGTCACCGCTAAAGTCACCGCGACCGAACATCACATTCGCGGTGCTGAACGAGCCGATCTGCTCGCTGGTGCCTGAGAGAAAGCCTCCAGCGCCGTTACCGCGTAGCAGCCACAACGTGCCATCCGCCGCCTTGCGCCACAGCACATCCGGATTCCCGTCGCCCGTAAAGTCGCCCGGAGAGAAGACGATGTTCGCGGCGTCGAACGAGCCGATCTTCGTCGCCGCGCCACCGTTCAGCCAACCGCCGGCTCCGTCACCACGCACCAGGTAGAGATCCGCGTCGGCAGCCCGACGCAGAAGCACATCCGTCTTGCCATCGCCGTCGAAGTCGCCGGGTGAAAACATGTCGGTGGCGGCGTTCCAGTCCGCGCCATCCTGCAACAGCTCGACACGACTGCCATCATCGTCGGCCAACCGCCACAAACCGCTGGCCGTATCGCGCACCAACTCCGTGGAGCGGCCCTGCCACACCAGAGTCGCGTTGTCCTGCCTCCAGCACAGATCCCCGGTCGCGTTGGTGTAGGTCGGGGCCGGCAGCTGGTCGTCCTTGCACGAGCGGTACGACCGCTCGACATAGCCCGGCTCGAAGCCCCAGCCCTCCCCCAGCCACGACGTCTGCCCATTCTCACCGTTCGTGCGGCCGTCCACCGCCCCGGACGAGTAGCTGAACTCCACCTCCGGCTCCATGCCAGCCGGAGCCGCCGGAACGTCCACCTCATACGAATAGCTGAAGTCGCCCGACGGCTTCCCTGCCTGCCACCCCGACGATCCGGCCAACGAAGTCTTGGCAAACGACCCAGTCTCGCCATCCGTGCCGGCCACCAAAGCCACCACCGCATCGGCAGCGATCTCACTATCGGCCGAGTTCAGGGAGTTGAAGTCGCTGCCAGTACTGGCAGCGAGATCGACGCCCGCTGACAGCACACCGGAGGTCGCGTCATTCGTCGACGGAAGCACTTCCTCAACACCGCAACCCGCAGCCGTGCCCGCCCGCTCACCGGAGCACGGCGTCAACCGCGCCAACCGCAGCCGCGAAGCCCAATCCGCCCCGTACGCATCCCGAAAACCTGAGTAGTCCACCTCAAGACGCACACGCGCACGACTCTCGCCGTCGTCCACCCGGTCCAACCGCAACAACACCGGCACACCCGCCGCCGTCGACTCCGCCCGATCAGCCACCTGCACACGCATCTGCGCAGGCGCCGGCAACGGCACAGCCGCATCCGCCGTAAACCGAAGCGGAAGATCCCCCACCAGCTCACGCTCGCCCCCGCCAGGATCGGGCGAAGCCGGCTCAACATCCAACACCGCAGACGCAGGCCCCGGCAAAGAAGCAGGCTCCGTCTCCCACTGCTGCCCGTCAGACGCAGACACTCCACGCTCCCGCGCAGCCAGCCTCTGCACCGGCACCGAGCGATCCTTCACCGCTGCCGGCGAAGACGGGCGCGCCACCGCAGGCACAGGCGGCAACAACGTCACCGCCAGCAACGACGCCACCGCCAGAGACCCCCAGCGAACCGCCTTCTCCAGACGGACAAACAGAGACGACGCACCAACGCCATCAACCACTCGGGGCCTCCCCAGCCACACAACACGTGATCGCGAAGGCTAGGGAGATCAACCTCATCGGTCAAGATCGATCACAAACTGCAACCACAAATATCACTAAAGCCACCCAATCACCTTCACCAGAAACACACTCCGTGACCGTTTGGAGTCCAGCCAACCCGACTTACGGCTAATGCCCACAAGTTAAAGCGAATTGGACGCCACCATGAATGCGATCGCACGAAGACACCATCGGCGCAGACAACAGTAATCGTCATCTCGGTCAACTCATCGAATTCAGGGCTGCCAGCAACCAGCCGACCAGTCGGCCACCGAGTTGAGACTGTTCGTCGACAGGATCCTGATCTCCGGCGGATTGGGGTAACGAGGCCGATCCCGAGTTCGCTGCGGCAGTTGAACAATTGCTGCGGCAACACGGACAGCGAGTCCGCCTGGTCGTTGGCGACAGCGCCACCCAAGACCTGAAGGTAGCAAGCAACGGCCGCCGGTCAGGAGCCCATGTATGCCTGGAGGACGCGGTGCTGCCAACGCACCTCGCGGCCTGGTCGTGAGTCATGTGCCATCGCTTGACAAATGAGCGTTGGCTGCGGCTGCAAGAGAAGCCAAGAGCGCTCCTGAAGCTCCTTCAGCGTCATGGGCAGTAGTTCAGTCGATCGAGATGCCGCCCGACATCGACTTCTGGCTGTCTTCGACGGCCTCACTGCACGCGACCCGAGTCGAGGACTGCGTTGCCAGTCGGGATAGGTGACCGTTGCCTGTGTGGCGCCAGGCAGGGCCTGCGGAATCCTGAGACACCTGGCCCTGGTTCAAACTCTGCGTGGTCACAACGGCTGTCGGGCTCATCGAGTTCGGGTGGGGCGGTGTGGCGAGCACCCGAGCAATCATGCCGGCCGTGTCGCCGTGGGCGTTCTGCCCAATTGTCTGCCACAACGCGCGGCTGAGGTCGCGCACCAGGTCGTCGCTGTTGGTTGCGGGCCGCCAGCGGGGAGCGGCGCGGTAGACCAACGAGCCGGCGGGACGGTGAAGGATGGTGTCTGCTCGGACGAACAGGTTGCAGTGCCGTACTGCGGCGCGCAGTCCTCGATGCATGGTGGCGGCCATGAGCCGCATCTCGCTGACGAGCCGTTCTGGGTTTCTCGCCTGCTGGTGAACGTGTTCCTGAGCGGTGATGACCAGCAGTGAGCGCGTCCACCGCAGCGCTTCGCCGATCTCGGCGGCGGCGTCTTGGGCAGGGCCGCTTGCGGGGGTGGCTCGTAGGTCGGCAGCGGCGATTGCTGCTTGTCGCCAGCCGCCGATCATGTCGGGGTTGTTTCCGGTGGTAAGGACATGCACGGCTAGACCCAATTGGGTACCGGTTTGCAGGTGCACGCCGGTGACCTGCTCTGGGTGGAGCCAGAGCCACGTCCGTGCGGCCCGGATTGCGGCGATCGCCGTATCGACGGTGTCGACCGCCGGCGCGGGGCGCAGGGGCGACCGGGCGGTATCGAGCTCGCGCAGGTCCGGCTCGAGTTTCGCGGCTGCTACCAGCTGCGCGGCGGCGAGGCCCAGTTGGCTGTTGCTCGTCCATCTGGCTGCCTCCGCGGCTGATCGGTACGTGTGTGCCAAGGGCCCGCCGCGGTTGAGCCAGGCCGGAAGCCGGCGATCGAGCTGGATCGCCTCAACAGTAAGCCGTGCGAGATCAGCTAGTGCTCCCTGGACACCTCCTCCGGCGCGGATCGCCCTGCCCTCGGGCGTCCCGGGACGTCGCTTGAACGGAAGGTGCCCGGCGATGATGTCGCCGATGACGCCAAGGGCATCGGCAGCGCGGCGCAGGGAACGCGCCGGGCCGGCGGTGATAGCGGGTGCTGGCGGAAGGTCTTCGTCCAGCGTTGCGGCGGCGCGCAGGCCGACGTAGAGGCGGGTCAGGTTCTGCCCCTGCCGCCCGAGGATCAGCGTTGCGGTCGCCCTGTTGGCTTCCTCTGCTACTGGCCGGCCCCCGACCAGTAGTTCGGTGATCCTGGCCATATGGTGATACAGGTCCGCTCGGGCATGCATGAGGGCGTTGATCTCGCCAGCGTCGGCAGCGCGGCGGCCAGTTACCGCCGAAGTTGCGGCCCGCAGCGCCCGCTGTGCCTCCTCATGCCAGAAGCCGACTGTCATGCCAGGGCTGCGACCGCACGGCGCAGTTGCTGGGCGGCGGCATCGTGGTCGAGTCGTTCAGACAGCGCACTGTCGGCGTCGAGGGCACGCTGGTCGTGGTAACGCGCAAGTTGCGCGACGAGTTCTCTCACGGCGTCTCTGATGTGAGCGCTGCTGGTGGTGGGGACGGTTGTGTCGACGGCGACGTCGTCGTAGTGGGTGTAGAGCCTGCTCCGCACGTCGAGGATCTCCAGACCGAACCGGTCCCACGCAGTGTCCTCTCCGGCTAGGTGTTTCCAGGCTTCGACAGCGAGGCAGATCGCACCGGCCGCGGCAAGGTCGTCGTTGCCAGCGGCGAGTCGGGCGCCCAGCGTGTTGGTGGCCTCCACGAATTCCATATGCGCAGCATCTGTCAGCGCCTGCATCTCCGTCTACCCCATCCTCTGTGTAGGATTTCCAAACTTGTGCCGGCGTGGCGAGGACGGCCGCCGACGACGACGTGGTGACGCAATTTCACTTGTCGCGGTAGCCCCGCTCCGGATCCCTGTTTCTACCCACGCACTCTATGGGCTAGCTCCGTTCTCCCGAATAGAAGAATGATTCGATGCCGTTCCTCCAACCAGTAGATCCATGATGTCAGCGACCGGCACCAGATAGCGGCGACCGACCTTCAGGATTCGGACCGGAAACTGGTTCACCTTGGCCAGTTCATAAGCTTTTGTTCGACCGATACCCAATACGGCTCCGGCCGTCACGACATTGGTCACGGCACCAAGAGACTGAACGCGCTCTACAGTCCACTTGGCAACAGCCTTCTCACTTTCGTTTTGTGGATGCCGTTCTTTCATGGCGAACTCCTATAGAGCTCGAAGCTCATTGATGTAGGACTGCCTGCGACTAACAGCGCAAACAGGTTGCGAGAACCGAGACGTCGCTCTCATCTGGAAGATCGTCCTAGGATTGATCGAGGTTTCACGGGGTGCCGTGGTCATGGTGGCTCGCGTTACGATGCGAGAAGACTGGCTGGTCGCGGCTGTGTAACAGGTAGGGGGTGCCCGGTGTGTCACCGGTCCCTGGCTGGTGGGTGCCAAGCATTCGGACGGCAAGGCTGTAGTGGGTGCGGCGCCATTGGTGAACGGCGGCGGTGAAGTGTCGTAGTCCATCAGCAAGGACGGGCATCTCAGCGAGCGCGTGATGGTCGGCGCGAATGGTGTCGAGGGCGTCTTCGACGCTGAGTTGTCCTTGGTTGATGCGGGCACGAACATCGGGTACGGACAGGTACGCAGCCGAGCCGAGGCGCTGCGGGTCGGGTATACGGCACAGCGATTCGGCCAGTTTGTAGGCGCGGGACTGGATGGCGCTGGCGCCGTCGGTGTGGGTGCGGAAGGTGTGGAAGGCCTCCGTTTGCATGGTCGCCAGCAGGGGCCACAGTGGTGCGGTCTCACGCAGGAGTGTGGCAGCGAGGGTAAGCCGGGTACCGGCTGCGGGTAGGCGGCTTTCGGCTACGGCGGTGGTGACCGCGGTGAGGTCTACGGCCAAGAGTCCGAAGGTCAGCTCGAACGTTTGTAGGACCCGGATGAACAGGTATTCGTCGTGCACGGTTGAGACGGGCAGCATGGTCGTGCGCATTGTCAGCCGCTCGTCGCTGCTGCGGTCGATGGAAGTCATGGCGATCAGCCGGCGGGCGAGCGTCACCGGGTCGCCGACGGCGTGAAGGTCGAAGCTGAGGCGGTGCAGGGCCGGGGCTGCGGAGCGAGTGGCGTGTCGGAGGCGTTTGCGCACCAGTAGGGGGTCGGGGCGCAGCTGCGGCAGCGGCGCCTTCGTGGTGTCGAGGGCGTGGATCTCGAAGGCGATGAGGTCGGACAGGAGCAGGAGGTGGAGGCGGTCGCGGCGGGCTAGCAGCCGGTCTGCTCGTTCGGTGTCCCGGTCCGGGTCAGGTATCGGCAGCAGGGGCAGGGCGAGGTAGCTGCGGTAGTCGTACCGGTCGTCGGTTTTGTCGAGGACGATGTTTAGGAAGGTACTCAGTTGACGGTGCGGCCCAGAGACCTGCGGCAGGCGTTCGCGGGCCGCTTGCAGCAGCGCGGTCCACGTCTCGGGCACACACTGCTTGCCGTGGTGCTGGTAGGCGTCCACGACGCAGTCGTACGGGAAACGACGTGCGGTGGGTCGTCGCTGGGCTAGCCATCGCTGTAGGGGTTCGGGGTTCATCGGGCTGCTCCTCGGCGGGTACGGCTGCGGCAGCGGTAGGAGGCAACTGCCTCGGATACGGCGTCGAGGTCGTCGGTGGTGGTGTAGGCATGCGCGGCCAGGCGCAGGACGCCAGTGCGGGGTGCGGCGATAACGCCGCGGTGTCCGAGCCAGGCCGCCATGGCCTCCGCGTGTGGCTCGACGAGCGCCAGGTGCGCGCCTTGCGTGTCGACGTCGGCGGCCAGGCGCACGATCTCGCCTTGGGTGGCCAGTCGTGTCGCCAGTCCGAAGACCATGCGTTGGGTGTGGCGGCGTACCTGCCGCAGGTCGAGGCCATGCACCATGGACAGGCCGGCGACGGCGGCGTATACGGCGGCGACGGCGGGTGTGCCGGTCTCGTAGCGGCGGGCGTGTGGCGGGAAGTCCAGGACGGTGGCGTGGTAGGCGTGAGGGTTGGCGCGGCCGAGCCAGCCGGTGAGGGTCGGCCGTGGTCCGTCGGGGTTGCGGACGTAGAGGAAGGCCAGCCCGGGGAGCCCGAGCAGGTATTTGCCGGTGCCGGTGACGAGGTAGTCGCAGTGCAGGGCGTCGACGTCGAGGGGCATCACGCCGGCGGCCTGGTAGGCGTCGACGAACACGGCGGCGCCGGCGGCGTGCGCGGTGTCGGCGATACGGGCCACGTCGAGGCACCGGGAGTCTCGGTAGGTGACGGCGGGCACCGATACCAGGGCGGTGCGCGGGGTGATGTGCGACAGGTAGTCGCCGGTGCGGACCGTCGCGGGGGTGCCGCACCAGCGCACTCGCGCGCCGGGTTGGGCCAGCCAGGTGTGGGCGATTCCGGGGAATTCGGCGTGGCTGGTCAGGATGTCGCCGCGTCGGCGCCAACGGCGGCCGGCTGCCGCCTGGTGGGCGGCAACACTGGCGTTGGGCAGGACTGCGATCTGCTCGACATCGGCGCCGATGAGCCGCGCGAACAAGATGCGGGCTTCGGTGACCTGCTGTTCGCATGCCTGCCAGAAGCCTGGGCGTGACAGGTCATCGAGCATCCGCGCGATGGCCTCGTCGACGTCGACGGTGCGCGGCGCGATGCTGCACGCCGCCACGTGAGCGCTGCCAGAGGGCAGCCGAAGCTTGTGCCGTAGCAGCAAGGGCAGGGTTTCGGTCGTGGCCGTCACGGCTGCACCTGCTCGGGGCAGACCGGCTGTGTGGCTCCTTGGGTGAGGACGGTGCGGGCGTCCCAGAGCGTCGGGAAGCGGCGGTGGGCGATGAGTTTGGTCAGGCTGTCGACCGGGGTGTGGCGGGTGCCGAGCACACCGTGGCCGATGACGCGGGTGGCGACGGTGTAGTGCTCAGTGCGCCACAGGGCGATCCGCTCGTCCAGCCCCACGAGCGCTTCGGCGAGCCGGTACAGCGGGTCCGACGGCTCGCCCCGGTATACGTCGACGGCGGAGAGGTCCAGCGATGACAGCAGGCGGGCGAACGCGATGTCCAGTTCGGTGGTCGCTGAGCGCAGAAGCGCCCACCCGGGGGACTCGAAGCCGGATCCGTTGCCCAGTGCGGTGCGGATGACGGCGAACCGGGCCGGCGGCAGAGACCGCAGCATGTGGAGCTGCTCGGTGATCAGGCGCAGCGCTTCCGCGGCGCGATGCAGCAGCAGTTCGGCCGCGGACGGTCGGTCGGCGTCGAGGTGCGCCAGGGCCCGCATCAGGTGGGAGCGGGTGAGTTTCAGCCACAGCTCGGTGCTCTGGTGCACGATCTGGAACAGCAGCTCGTCGGCGTGAACCCACTCCCCCGGCCCTCGTTGCAGGGATAGCAGGTCTTCGGTGCGCATGTAGCGGGCGTAGTCGGTGTCACCGGTTCCCGGCAGCACAGCGGGCAGAGGGGACGTAGGCATGGAACTCTCCAAGGGCGTTCGGGCAACTGCCCGGGTGGCTTTCGCGTCAGGTCGAGGCGTGCCGGTGGCACATGCAGGTCAGGTGCGCAGGGCGGCGAGCGTGGAGGCCGCTACGGTGCGCACTCGGGCGGGCAGGTCCCCGTGCAGGACCGTCCCGGGACGCAGCGGTGCGGCGGTGACAGTCAGGTAGAGGTTCGCGTCATAGGCGCAGATGGTGAAGCCGCTAGCCCGGTCTGCGTAGGCGTAGGCGGCGGCCCCAAGGCCGATGACGTCCATGCTCGGGCCATCAGGCTGCTGGGCCTGGCGCAGGCCCTCGTACATGAGTTTGCCGGAGCCGGGTGCCCCGATGTCGGCGCGTGCAGTCACCACGATGCCGTCGGGTAGGCGGCCCACCGTGGCAGTGCAGGCCGTGCTGACGGTGTTGCCCGCCGCGCGGGAGTCGTTCTGTTGGCTTCCGACCGGACCGACGATCTCGGCGATCGGCGTGAGGGCCAGTTTCGAGCACAGCGCGTCTACCGGGTGATACGGCGCTTCGGTCGACGCGCCTGCTGTGGGCGTCGTTGCCTCGGTCGTCCTCGTAGTGCCAACGGTGTCGGAGGCGGTGGTCGCCGTAGTCGTGCCCGAAGCGTCTCGATCTCTGGACTTTTCAGTACAGCCCGTTGCCGCCAACACCAGGGCGACAAGAAAGGCCATCGCCGCCACTGCGCGGCGCCGCCCAAAGAACGGGTACGCATTACGGCGGCCACAGTATCGATTAAGGGCAGACAAGGCGGGCAGGCTCACAGGATCCACCTATCCCGGGGATGCAGGGTAGTTGCCCGCGCTAATCAACCGGGCATGCTTTGACGCAGACCCGCTCCCCAGTCATCGGGACTGCGCCGCTAACGCAGCAAATTCAGCACAGCCCCGACCTCACTGTCCACAGTTTCGGCTACCCCTAGCCCCATTTGCCGCCCTACTGCAACACGCTCGCACCACACCTGATCAGGGAAGAAGCGCTTCCAGACGCATGATCGAAGGATGCGCCCTGTCGAGTGCGATTTGCCCTGCTCGAAAACCGAGCGCCACGGCGCGAACCTGCTCGACTCCGAGGACGACTTCCAGGTTGGCAAGGAAATCCGGAGGTCGACCTAACGATCGTCGTTGAATCCGAGCCGATGGCGGGATGACTTGCTTCCACAAGCTTGATCAGCTCGCGATTGCTGACCGGACGCCAGTGTCTTCTCACAACGAGCCGACGTGCGAGCATGTAAACCGCGTACCGATGGCAGCCTGTGGTGCTTGAGCGACAACTCCTTTCAGGCAGCTCGGCGACGGCACCATCACCCGCCAGTCGACCCCGGCACAGGTGACCCTGGCGGGCTGACCGCTACCGGCGGCCCCGCGCCATCGGCCGGTGGCGCGCACTGAGGTCGAGAAGAGCAACTGCACCTTTACGGCACCGAGCGCGGTCTCTCACGCGCCGCCACCGCGCGCCGCAACCGAGCCGCGGAGGAAGCAGGTGCCCGCTCGCCGGTAGGCAGGTTGATCAGACCGGGTGCGGGCATCGGCGGTGGCCAGGGCCGGCTACCGGGTGATCCAAGGACCTGGCGCCTCTCGCCGTCACGATTAGAGATCGATGGCGACGGCTCCCCGCATCGGCGAAGGCGTGAGGCGGCCGGCGTAGGGGTCCGGCTCGCCGAGTTCTGGGCGCCATTCGTTGAGGGGCACCAGGCCCGGTTCGATCAGCGTGAGGTCGCCGAAGAGAGCGGCGAGTTGTGCGTTGGTGCGCAGGGTGACCTCGGTGGCGGCGCGGGCGCGGAAGACGGCCTTGCCCTCGGACACGGTCGTGTCGTCATAGCGATCGGCCACGGCGGCGCTGATGTGGGACATGACCATCGCGCTACCGGGGGCAAGCCGCTCGCGGACCGGGGTGACGACGGCGTCGATACGATCGTCGGGGACCTGCTGCAGCACGGAGCAGTACAGTACGGCCGTCGGCTGGTCGAGGTCGATGACGCTGGCGAGGTCGCCGTCGGCGAGCGCGTCGAGAATCAGATCGGGGCGGGTAAAGTCGCCCTCGATGGCCCGGCAGGTGGGGTTGTCTCTGAGGATCTGGTTGGAGACGACGACCGCGACGGGATCAATATCCAGGTACAGCACGCGGATGCTGGGATCGATCGCCTGGGCAATCTCGTGCACGTTGCCCTGCGTGGGGATACCGGAACCCAGATCGAGGAACTGCTTGATGCCGTCCTCTGCGAGGGTCCGGACCGCCCGCTGCATGAAGAGCCGGTTAGACCGTGCGATGTCCGCCGAGTCGGGTATGGCTTGCAGGAGCCGCCGCGCGGCCTCCCGGTCGGCTTCGAAGTTCTGCTTGCCACCGAGAAGGTAGTCGTATATCCGGGCGACGGTGGCGCGGCCTTGGTCATGGCTCGATGTACTCGTCGGCGGGCTGCTCATCACGGTCTCCCGTCGCAGGTCCAGTCACTTGTGGATCTCGCAGCCTACGGGATAGCTGCTACTTCGACGGCCCGCTTGTCTGTCCCTAGCGGTGTGGTTACCCGCCGATGGCGGACCGATGTCATGGATCCCGATCGCTGGATTCCCTCTGGTGGGACACGATGATCGGATACCCGCAGGGGACCATTTGGGCGCTACACTCTGACCCTTCGATCACTACTGCTCGTAGTTTCGGGAGGTTGTGTGCTCTGGGCTCGTGCGCGTCTACGGCGGCGTCTGCGCAGAGCGAAGATGCCGCCGCCGCCTGAGCCTTACACCGTGGATGCCTGGTGCGAGGCAATCGGACGTCAACGAGGTCGGCCCGTGTGCATCCGCGACGAGCCATTCGAGTTCGGAGCGGAGGTCCCTTCCGGGGTACTTGTTCCGCTAGACCGCGCCGATTACATCCTTGTCGACGCGAGCCTGCCCACGCTTGCGCGGGCACAAACCGTGCTACACGAGGTCGCACATCTGATGCTTGGCCACGACGGCGACGCTATGCACTCCATCATCGATCCCGCCTTGGAGGTCGAAGCGGAACTCGCCGCTGACCTTTTGTACCAGCAGATGATTCGTGCCGCTGCCAGGTCTGGCCGCCGCGGAGGCGAGTTGCTGGCACAGTTGCCGTCTTGGCGGCCCTCGGCGTGGTGGACGGACCGCCGCACGGACTGGCATGTCAACCAGTTGTGGATCAAGCTACGTGCAGGTATGCCTGATGTGACGATCGTCAGCACAACCACGGGCGTGCAGGTTCCGGTGGAGGTCGGCGGTAGCCGTCACCGCCACCGCCGGGTCATCGAGGTCCATGACGCGCTTCGGCTACTGCGTCCGTGGTGCAGTAGCCAGGTGCATGCCAGCGCGCAACGGCGGGCGCACCGGTACCGACTGGACCCCGCTTTCGTCGAAGCGGTCGCGGACGCTGCCACGCTCGCCGTGGCGATGCGCCGGCGCCAAGCTGCGTTGCCTGCCGTCGAGGATCCGCTCGATACGACATCGCCTGTTGACGTGTTCGATGTGCGCGGGGAGGCCCGGCGTCTCGCTCGCATTTCGTGCGCGTGGTTCGATTCGCCCGTCGTGGCCGCCGAGGTCGCTCGCTGGGTGCCGGTGGTCGCGGCTACCAGCACGCACAGCGATCGACTTCGTCCGTCTCTTGTGCAGATGCTGCCCGTGTCGCCGTTGCCCGAGGGAATCGTCCGGCGCGACCGGTCATCCGAAGCGGTGCAGGCGCAGCACTCTCGCCCGTCCGGGTAGAGCCTGTGGCTGCCACAACTGCGCGTGGTTTCTGAGCTGGCTGGGGAACATCTCGCCGCCGAACAGTGAACCGCTGCCCAGGGCACAGCCGCGAGTGGCCAGCTCTTCCCGCTCGTTCTCGTTGGCGATTCCCGGTGCGATGACTGCGAGGCCAAGATCGATGGAGAGGTCGACAGCTGCTCGGGTGACGGAGCGGGCCGGGCGCCAGCCCGCGTCCAGTGCGTAGGCTGGGTGCAGACGTAGGTAGCTCCAGGTGACGGCGTTGAGCGCCTCGATGCTGCCCTCGATGCTGCCGTAGTTGCCCAGCAGGAGCCGTATGCCGTAGTGCCGAAGCTGCTCCACGGTGTCCCGGTTAGGCAGAGCGTTTGGTTCCGCTACTTCCAAGACCAGTGATGACGCGGCAACGCCGGAGCCACTCAGCATTTCGCGCAGAGATTCAGTGAACTTGGGCGTCAGGGCACGTGCCGGCACCGGCACGATCAACTCAGCCCGGGGCAGCGCCTCGCGCCAGGTGGTTGCAGCCGACAACGAGCGTCCGATCACCTTGCGCGCGAGGTCTTGCAAGCCGTCCTCGTCGTCGATGAGTTGGTAGATGTCCTCGTCGGCCGCGAACACGTCGTGCCGGGAGTAGAGGAAGCGCGGTATCGACTGCACCATCGCGATGCGACCGGTGTTGAGGTCCACGACTGGCTCGCACGAGATCGCCATCCGTGCGTCCAACAACTCTCGGGCCAGTGAGGCGGCAGGTACGGGGGCGGCTTGGTAGGTGATTAGCCGGTCTTGGCCTGCGCGGATCGCTCGCCACATCACCCGCTCCGCGGCATCGAGCAGGTGGTGCGCCTGAGTCGGCGGGCCCGAGGTCATCCCGGCGCTTGCCCGTACGCTCAACCCGCCCTGTTCGTTTGCGACCGGTCGACGGAGCAGGGCCACCGCCCAGCATGCCCGCTGGTAGGCGGTGTCCTTCGACAAGTTCCACGTGACCAGCGCGAACTCCGCGTCGCCGACACGACCGACGGTGGACGCCGAGTCCCGGGCCGCGTAAGACAGCCGGCCCGCGAGTTCGTTCAGCAGAGCTAGGGCGCGTTCCCTGCCGATCGCGTCAGCCAGAAACTGGTAATTCTCTAGGCGAACGACAACCACGTGGCACGTCGCCGCCGCAATTGCCGCCACGCGAGACAGCAACGCTGCTCGATTCGGCAGGTGGGTGTCGGGGTCCTCGGTAGCTGCCAACTCGTGCCGACGCGCATCCTGCGCCAGCAGCCTGTAGGCGTGGACGCCGTCCAAGCTTGTCGACAGGTTCGCGGCGAAAGCCTGCAACGTTGACCGCTCGCGCACCGACAGCACGTCACGCCGGCCCGTCAGGTACAGCCGCACCACACCCTGCGACCCGGTCGCGTCACGCCTGATCTCGTGGCGCACCACTGCTCGATCGTCGGCCGGCTCCGGGGCTTCGGCCGCAGGGCCGTCGTAGACCACGCCAGCCTCCCCCGCCTCGCTGTCGGCGCGCACCAGCCGCTCACCGCCAGAAACCTCGATGTCCGCCGCCCGAGCTCCGAACAATCCGACCGCTCCGGCTGCGGCGGTGTGCAGGACAGTGTCGAGGTCGCGGGCCGCGAGCGCGTCGGTCAACGCCGCCAGGTGCTCCCAGGCGCGCCGCTCCTCACGGATGCGCAGCCGGTACGTCACGGCAAGGTGCAGAACAAGCATCACCGCAGGCAGGGCTATCAACGCCCGCTTGTCGAGGCCGATGACGACCGCGAACAATCCGGCGGTGACGATCTCACCGGCCGCGACGATCAGACGGGTACGCCACAGATTTCGTATCACCAGCGCAAAAGGCATCCTGGTCGCCAACATCACTGCGGCGCCTGTGATTAGCTCCTGGATGGCGAACACCGCGACCGCCGCCACTAGGAGCCCTGCCCCAAGCTGAAGCAGCCCGTTCGCGTCCAGCTCAGCCTCGGTGAAGCCTGGACGCACACCGAATAGGTACATGACCAGCGCTGCCGCCGTCGCGGCAACGATGTCCATGCCGGTGTTGTGGACCGCCTTGTGTAGACCTGATGCCCGCGGGTACCGCGTCACGATCCGCGCTATCACCACGCCGACCGCCGCACACAAGATCACCCACGGCACTGGTAGCGCTGCGGCACACACCAGCGACGCTGTTGGCGTCAGAGTGATCCGGATCGGCATTCTTTGCGGCAGTGGTGCCGAACACATCGCACCCACCGCCATCAACGCCGCCCCCATGAGCGGATAAATCAAATAGTAAGGCGGCGGCCGCCCCGCGCGAGTCACCGCCCACACAAGGCACGCGACCGCCATAATGCAAACCATGCATGTCAATGTAACCAGCGCCCATCTTCCACGCTGGCTTGGCATCAACAGACCCCCGTAATCATCAACCCAGCCCCTCGTGCGAATCGTCCACAGTAGCAGCCCGCATCGGCCCTTCAGCCCCACTCAACGCCCTTACGCATGGCGACACCTCCTAAGATTTATCGGGATCAGCGGGAACTTAAGTGATCAGACGGTCTTTAATCAACACCAAAGCGTCTTTTTGGTCACTACTCGCGCACTGCGGCACCCTCCGCTGGCGAACGAGGGCGTGAAATAGGCGGATTCCGCCAGGTCGCGTCGACCCGATGGCCCCACGAGCGACGCAGCGACAAGAACACGTAGCCAGGTAGCACCAATCCACCCAGTTCTCCCGTGCGATTCTGCGCTGCGCGACACCCACCTCGCGGTGATGCCGCCGCCATCACCGCGAGGTGAGTCCGCCTCGCCTCGCCGTTAACGGACTGGCGGGTAGGAGCCAATGGGCGTTAGGCATCGGCGTCGATGGCGTGTCGGTGCTTGCTGTTGAGGCAGTGGCGGCGCATGCGTTCGAGTTCGTGTTGCATCCGAGGCCCGTCGGGGTGCTCGCGTCGCTGGGCCTTGTGGGCGGCAAGGGTGTTTGCTAGCAGTTGCCGTGCGGTGACGCAGTCGCCGCTATCGAACAGCAGTAGCGCGTGGGTGGCGTGAGCCGCGATGGTGGGGAGCGCGCGGGGGCCCAGCATGCGGTGGAGGTGGGCGGCGAGCTCGGCGTACAGGTCGGCGGCGTGGGATGTGTGACCGGCGTGGCGGTGCGCGGCGGCAAGGACTTTCAGCGCGTGGCACGTCGTCGGGTTGTGGTCACCAAGGAATTTGCGCAGGGACCGGTGGCCGTAGGCGGCCCAGGTGATAGCGGTCGAGGCGCGGTGGGTGGTGAGCAGGATTTGCGCGTAGAGGACGGCGACGGTAGCGGTGGTTTCGTCACGTGCGGTGGCGCCCGTGCGGTGGGGATCGATTTGGCGGAGGCCGGTCTCCAGTAGTCCGAGTGCGTCAGTCATATCGCCGGCGTCCATCCGCTGGCGGGCGAGGTCGAGCCGCTGGCGTGTGGTCAGGTCGGGTCGGTGTAGCCGTCGTGGTGCGGGGTGCCAGGTAATGTGCAGGTCTGTGGCGGTCGCGCCGACGGTGATGCGGCGGATGATGCCGGGTGCGTAGAGGGCGGCGTCGTGGGTCCGACCGCGGGGGACGAGCTGGGGGACGCGTTGCAGCATGGCCTCGGCGATAAGGGTGCTGATCTGCGAGGCGGGCAGCGGTCTGCGTGGGCAGGCTGAGCGGCAGCTGTAGCACGGCTCATGCTGAGGCAGATCCACGAGCACCATCGGCTGCGCGCACAATCGGCAGACGAGCAGCCCTGGCGGCAGTGACACCGTCTCGATGCCGGTAGCGCTGGCCACCCACCGCCATACGGTGGCTGCCGGGATCCGGTGGATCTGCGCCGCCAGTGTGGCGGCTCGGTAGAGGCCGGCGCTCTCGCCGCTGCCAAGGACGTCGGCTACCACGTCCGCGACGAACGCGGGGGTCCACGCGGTCGGGCGCTGGGTCATGTTCTGGGGCATCAAGGGCTCTCGGATCGTGGCGGACGGCTCGGGCTTCGGCGGTCAGGCAGGAGAGAGGCTCCGGGACGTACCGGTCGGGCTTCCCTGCTCAGCGGCCAGAGTTTCGGTCCGTCGGGTAGGGCCAGCGGCAGGGCGGCGTGGTAGCCCTGTCTGCGCAGCAGGTCGCGGACCGCCTCGGTGGTGACCACGGTGCAGGCCGGCCATCCGGAGCTGCCGACGACGGCGTGATGCCGTCGTAGTAGCTCGCTGGCGAGGCCCTGTCGGCGGTAGGCGGGGTGCACTGCCAGCCATGACAGCCAGTGGTGCGGCACCCAGGACCGGTAGCCGTCGACGGCCGAGGTCAGCTGCCTCAGGCGGCCGGCCGCGGTGCCGGCGAGGATGGTCAGCTGGTGATCTGCGAGCGGGCAGGCAGAGGCGTGCGGGTCGTAGCGACGCCACACCGCGACCGCCGAGAGGTTCACGGTTACGTCGACGGTCCCGGTTTCGATGGCGTGGTCGACGCCAACGGCGAGCAATCGGTGCAGGATGGTGACGCGCTGTGTCGAGTTGGGCAGCAGCCACCGCACGACGGGGTCGGTGTCCAGGGCGCTGGCCAGCAGCACCGTGATCGCGGCGACGTCGCGGGGCGTTGCCCTGCGCATCGTGGCGACCAGGGCAGGGCTGGCCACTGCGCCTGCCCGCTCTGGGGTCACGGCTTCGCCTCTTTACTGCGTGTGACGGACGGTGATCGGGCCCCGCTGCGCTGGCGTGGGCTGCGGCTCATCGGGTGCATGGTCACGCCGGTGCTCGGCTGCACGGTTGACTGGGTGGTGTCGTAGCCGACCTGGGCGAGGAGGTGTTGCCCGGGCGGGAGTGCGACAGTGCATGACGGTAGGTCGAGACGGTAGGTCCGGTTGCGAACGTGAGTCATCAGTGCGCGGCCTCGGCCGGACCTCTGGTGTGTGGGGCGCACGGCGAGGTACGCGAGGTGGTAGTGGGCGTGGGCCGGTTGGCTGCTGGCGATGATGTCGTCCAGGGCGAGGAAGCGCTCTGCGTGCGGGCCGGCGGCGGTGGCGAGGCGAGTGGTGTATTTGACCGGTGGCGGAAGGGGCCGCAACCGGTGGAAGCAGACCGCGGCGGCGGCGAGGTCGGTGGTGACGTAGACGTCGCCGAAGAAGAGGGCGTGTTCGACCCAGATTTTGGCGACGTCGGTCAGAACGCGTCCGCGCTCTTCCTCGTCGGGTACCAGCCAGGCGGCAAGAGGAGTGGGCTGTAGGGCCCCGGCGATCACCGCGGCGACAGGACCCTGCTCCGTCCATCGGGCGGCCCGGATGTGATGCGTCACCTCGTACTCCTTGCTGGCTGTCTTGTTGCTGGGGGAAGTGGGGTGGCCGGCGGGAGGGAACGGGGGAACCGCTGCCGCCGGCCACGCAGGATCGGCCGCCGCCCTACCCCCAAGGGTTCGGCGGCCGGTGGCTTGTCACCGCCCGTAGGTCACGCGGGCGGCGATGGTGATGCCGTGGAGGTACCGGCACGGCCCCGCTCCAGCAGGAGGATGTGGGAGAACAGCCCTGGCCGGCGCCCGCCATCGAGCCACTCCTGGGCGGCGAGCAGATCGCCGGTGGCCGGGTCGATCACCAACGTCGAGGTGGATCCCCCGGCGACGACTCGGAAGAGCAGTCCGGGTCGGCCAGCGAGGTCCCTCGTCGCGCCCCTATACGTGATCCCAGGAATCGTCGCCAGGACGCGCAGGGCTGTCGCGCGTTGCCGTTGGTCGAGGTACTGGTTGGTGGCTAGGCCGACGACGCCGCCGGCCAGCAGCCTCGGGTAGGCCGGCTCGTCGACCAGCTCTGGCGGCACCAGCAGTTTGGCCAGCTCCCCCGGGTCGGCCGGGATCGCACCGGGAAGGTAGGGATGCAGCTGTCCGGCCCCGTATCGGGTCGAGGTCTGCGCCGCCCGGCTGAACTGGTCACGATCGTCGGGCGTGAGCTGGTGGTTTACGCCCCACAGGTCCGGTGCCCGGCGGCTGATCTCTCGGCCTGAGCCGTCTCTGTCGTGGCGCCAGCGTCGTAGGTCGGTGCGAACGATCGTGTTGGTCGCGCGTGCCCACGTTTGCAGGTGCAGGTACGTGTAGGGCAGCCCGGCGGTGGTGTCAGCGGGCGTGGCGCTGATGGTGCTAGCGAGCAGTTCCAAGCGCTGCCGAGTGGTGAGCCCGGCGGCGGTTGCTGTCGTAGCGGGCGAGGCGGACGGTTGTTCTGCGGGTGGCGGGCTCACGTCTCGTCCTGACGTGGCAGGGGCAGTGCCGTCGCTCTGGCACGCGGTGAGCGCCGCGAGGACGAGGCTGCCGCCGAGTAGTGCGCCCAAGAGACGGCGCGCCGGTAGGACCAGGTGAGTCATGGTTCACGCCCTTTAGGTGCGCTCGCGGGCGTGGATGACCCGGTGTTCGTAGGAGCCGAGGAGTACGCGGGGGTCCGCCATGAGGCTGGCGAACCGGTCGACGTCCTCCTGCGTGATGTCGGTCAGGGTGGAATGCAGGTGGGTGACGATGTCGGCGAGTAGTCGGCATTCGGGTCCGCCCCCGGTCCAGGTCTCGGCGCCCGAGTGGATGCAGTGCTGCACCAGGCCGTGGTGCAGGAGAACGGTTTCGGGCGTAGTAGTCCAGGTTCCGCGATACGAGCCGGTGACGGCGCATTGAACCTCATGCATGACGGCGGAGATCAGGGTGAGGGATTCGTCGTCGGGGCTGCGGTAGACCCGGGGTGGGGTGCGTCTGATGTCGGCGAGGACGAGCCAGCCACCCGGACGCAGCCGGGCGATCATCTGCTCGACCACGTCTGCGGGATCGCGCAGGGTGCCGTGAAGCCAGCGGGCAATGATGTGGTCGTAGCTGTCGGCCTGGCCGGGCAGGAGGTCGCGGTTCGGGTCGAGCTGCTGGACGTCGATAACGGGGGTGCCGGTCAGGTGGCTGGTGTCGGTGTCAACGGCGGTGACGGCCCCGTAGCGGCCGACGAGCTGCGCCAGGCGGGCGGTGATCTCGCCGGTACCGGCGCCAACCTCCAGTACCCGCTGGTTGACTTTGATGTCGAGGTGGTCCAGGACGTTGTGGATGCTCGGGTTGAGCAGCTGGTGTATCGGCGCGGGGTGGGTCGGCAGTGTGGTCGTCATGGCGTTCCTTGGGTGTCGGTGTGGTGGGTGATGCCGGCGGCATCAGGTGCTCAGTTGGTCCTCGCGGGGACGTGCCGGTTTCGCACGGCAGCGATGGTGGGCCTCGTTCCGGTCATGGGTGGTAGGCGGCGGTGGTGGTGGGTAAATGGGCGTGCCAGCGCAGGTCGATGGCGTGTGGTGTGCGGACGAAAACCTGGTCGACCATGCGGACAAGGTGTTGGCGCAGGTCCGCTCGGGTGGACTGGCGCCACCGGTAGTAGGTGATGAGGGGTCGTTCGGTGGCGGTGCGCCTGTCGTGGGCGGCGGCATGCCCGACGACGAGGGCCTCCAGGTATGCGGCGTCGTGCAGGGTGAAGCAGAAGCAGACGTAGAAGCGGCGTCGTGGGGTGGCGGCGTAGGGCTGGAGTGTCTGCCCGCAGGTGGTGCAGCTGGCCAGGTCGGTGAGCAGCCACAGGCTGATGTCGTCGTCGGTCACGGCTCCACCAGCACGTGGTTGGTGGTGGGTGGGGTGGTTGGCGACCGTGTCCGGGTCAGCGTCGCCAACCACCCGCCGCCGCCCGCTACGGGGTGTGCCGTGCGGGCGGCGGCGTCCACCCGGCGCGGCCGGGCCGCTGCGCCGGATGAACAGCGGCAAGGCACGGGGGTGACCCCACCGCATCGGAAACGATCGTGGGTTGCAGTCATGACGGTGTCGGTGTGGTGGTCGAGACGGTGAGCAGGTCGTGCAGTTCGGTGGGGTACTCGCGTAGATCGGCTGTGGCGACGTGGTGGGTGATCCGGGTGCGGTCCAGGACGGCGATGTCGTGCGCGACCTGACAGGCCAGTGCGAGGTTCTGTTCGGCGAGCAGGACCGCGGTGCCTTCGGCGGCGAGGCCGGTGATGATCGCCGCGAGGTGGCCGACGACGGCGGGGGCGAGGCCTTCGGACGGTTCGTCGAGCAGCAGCACGTCGGGGGCGGCGATGAGCGCGCGGGCCAGGGCGAGCATCTGCTGCTCGCCTCCGGAGAGCTGGTGGGGTTGATGATGGCATCGCTGCGCGAGCGCCGGGAACAGGTCGAGCACCTGGCGGACGTCGATGGTCCTGGGCCGGCTGGGATGCGGTCGGGGTAGCGCGAGGTGTTCGTCGACGGTGAGTCCGGCGAACAGGCGGCGTCCTTGCGGGACCAGGCCGAGACCTGCGCGAACGCGGGCGCGGGTGTCGCACTCGGTCAAGGACTGGCCATGCAGGAGGAGTTCGGTGCCAGGATCGGCGGGGTGTAGGCCGGCGATGGTGTTGATCAGGGTGGTTTTGCCGGCGCCGTTGCGGCCGACGACTGCGGTCACCCGCCCGGCCCGCACGTCGAGGGTGATGTCGGTGAGCACCGGTGCCCCGGTGTAGCCCGCGTGCAGGTGGCGCACGCGCAGGACCGGTGTTCCGTCCGCGACGGTGTCCCGGCGGCCGTGGGCGTCGCGCGGTTCGGGGCTGGCGGTGGTGTCGACGCCGAGGTAGGCGCGGCGTACGTCGGGGTGTTCGCGGATCATGGTGGGGGTGCCGGTGGCGATGTGCTGGCCGTGGTGCAGCACGGTGATCGTGTCGGCGACGGCGGCGACGAAGTCGAGGTTGTGGTCGACTAGCAGCACGGTGATGTCGTCCGGCAGCGCGCGGATCAGCTCCGCGAGGCGGGTGATCTCGTCGGTGGCGAGGCCGGCGGAGGGTTCGTCGAGCAGCAGTAGCCGGGGCCCGGCGGCGAGCGCGACGGCGATCTCCAGGCGGCGTTGGTCGCCGTAGGCGAGCTGGCCGGCGGGCCGGTCGGCGTGGGCGGCCAGGCCGACCTGCGCCAGCGCCGTGTGGGCGGCCGTTACGGCGTGCGGCTGCGGGCGCAGCGCTGCGAGGCGCTGTCCGGGGACGGCGAGTAGCACGTTCTGGATGGCGGTGA